>NZ_RZRW01000959.1:0-1418 GCF_003998745.1 Mesorhizobium sp. M7A.F.Ca.US.014.04.1.1
ATCCATGATCGTTGCCGAAAGCTCGGCGGCGTAGCCGCAAAAGCGCCAGCCCTCGTTGACCACCACGGCATGGTGCGTTTTCGCGATCGAGGCGACGATGGCGTTGACATCCAGCGGGCGCAGCGACCGGAGATCGACGATCTCGGCCGAAACACCGTCGGCTGCGAGAAGATCCGCGGCTTTCAGTGCCTCGACCACCATCTTGGAGGTGGCGAATATCGAGATATCGTTGCCTTCGCGCAGGGTTGCCGCCTTGCCGAGCGGCACGGTCACATCGCCTTCCGGCACCTCGCCGCGGGTGTTGTAGAGCAGCTTGTGCTCGAGGAAGACCACCGGCTGGTCGTCGCGGATCGCGGCCTTCAGCATGCCCTTGGCGTCGGCGGGCGTCGAAGGAGCAACGACCTTGATGCCGGGTATGTGGGCAAGCATGGAATCGAGCGACTTGGAGTGCTGCGCGCCGGCGCCGGCGCCGCCGCCGCCCTGCGTACGCAGCACGAACGGCATCTTGACCTGGCCGTTCCAGATGTAATTGTAGATCGATGCCTGGTTGACCAGCGCATCGAGCGTCAGCGGCACGAAATCCGCATACATGATTTCCAGCACCGGCCGCGTGCCGGTCATCGCGGCGGTCACGGCCATGGCGGTCAGCGCCTGTTCGGAGATCGGCGTGTCGCGCACCCGCGTTTCGCCGAATTCCTCCATCAGCCCTTTCGTCACCTTGAAGACGCCGCCATAGCGTCCGATGTCCTCGCCGAAGACGAAGACGGAGGGGTCGGCCTGCATCTCTTCGCGCAGTGCCGCATTGAGCGCTTCGGCATACCGCATCATGGCCATGTCAGTGTGCCTCGCTGTAGGGGTTGCAGGCTTCGTCGAGCGAGAATTCGGGCATCGGGTCGGAGAGGGCCGCCGCGAATGCCTCGTCGACCTCAGCTCTGGCCGCCACCTCGATTGCCGCGAGTTTCGCCTCGCCGACGTCGCCCAAAAGCGCCTTGCGCGAGACGAGCAACGGGTCACGTTCCTTCCAGGCCGCAATATCCTCCGGCTTCTGGTAACCGCCCATGTCGGAGGTGGAGAAACCTTCGACGCGGTAGGTCTTACATTCGACCATGCCTGGGCCTTCGCCGCGCCTGGCGCGCTCGACCATGGCCGACACGGCACGGTAGACAGCCACCGCGTCATTGCCGTCGACGATCTCGGCCGGCATCGCGTAGCCGGCGGCGCGGATCGACAGGTCCTCGACCGGCGACTGGACCTCGGAGGGAACGGTCAGGCCGAACTGGTTGTGTTCGAGCACGAAGACGACCGGCAATTTCCACAGCCCCGCCATGTTCATGGCTTCGTGGCAGATGCCGGTTTGCGCGGCGCCGTCGCCAAAGACGCACATGGCGACATTGCCGGTGCCGAGGATCTGCATCGAC
>NZ_RZRW01000096.1:0-13892 GCF_003998745.1 Mesorhizobium sp. M7A.F.Ca.US.014.04.1.1
CACCAGTTCGGTGCAGGCCAATGCCGGCTCGCTGTCGGGCGGCAACCAGCAGAAGGTGCTGCTCGCCCGCCTGCTCGAGACCGAGCCGAAGGTCGTCATCCTCGACGAGCCGACCCGCGGCGTCGATGTCGGAGCGAAATCGGAAATCTACCGGCTGATCGACAATCTCGCCAAGCAGGGCATCGCCATCCTGATGATCTCCAGCGAACTGCCCGAGGTGATCGGCGTCGCCGATCGCGTGCTGGTGATGCGCGACGGAAAGATATCGGGCGAGGTGACGGCATCGCAAGGCGAACCGCTAAGCCAGGAGGAAATCATGGAACTTGCAACGGGAGCGGCTCAGCAATGACCGACAAGGCGACCGAGATCAGCGCAGGCGGCCAGGCCACCGGCACGAGCCGACGGTTGCGCACGGCTTTCGCTGCCCTTGGCATGCTGCCGGTGCTGATCCTGCTGGCGGCCGGCTTCCAGTTCCTGAACCCGCGCTTCCTGACCGAGACCAACCTGTTGATCGTCACCCAGCAGTCGTCGATCAACATCGTGCTGGCGGCCGGCATGACCTTCGTCATCCTCACCGGCGGCATCGACCTGTCCGTCGGCGCCATCCTCGCCGCATCGGCGATGGTGGCGGTGATCGTATCGCTGGTGCCGGACTGGGGTTTGCTCGGCGTGCCGGCGGCCATTCTGGTCGGCCTCGGCTTCGGCCTCATCAACGGGCTGCTCATCGCCTACATCAAGCTGCCGCCCTTCATCGTCACGCTGGGTTCGCTGACCGCGGTGCGCGGTGTCGCCCGCCTGCTCGGCCAGGACACCACGGTGTTCAATTCGGACCTGCCGTTCGATTTCATCGGCAACGGTTCGCTGTTCGGCATCCCGTGGCTGGTCATCATCGCACTGTCGGTGGTGGTGCTGTCCTGGCTGGTGCTCAAGCGCACCGTGCTCGGCACCTGGATCTACGCCGTCGGCGGCAATGCCGAAGCGGCGCGGCTGACCGGTATCAAGGTGCCGCTGGTGCTGCTCTTCGTCTATGGCGTTTCCGGCCTGCTGGCCGGCCTCGGCGGCGCCATGTCGGCGGCCCGGCTCTACGCCGCCAACGGCTTGCAGCTGGGCCAGTCCTACGAACTCGACGCCATTGCCGCGGTCATTCTCGGCGGCACCAGCTTCGTCGGCGGCGTCGGCTCGATCTGGGGAACGCTGATCGGCGGCCTGATCATCGCGGTGCTCTCCAACGGGCTCATCTTGGCCGGTGTCTCGGACATCTGGCAGTACATCATCAAGGGATTGGTCATCATCGTGGCGGTCGCCCTCGACCGCTACAGGCTCCAGGCAGGAGCAAGAACGTGATTGACCTTAGTCGCCGGCGTCAACGACCGGTTTGTGTAACGCACCGTGAGAGGCGCGGGGCAATCGGAGGAAAGCAATGAAGACCATCGCCAAACTGCTCTGCGGCGTCGCACTCGCGTCGCTCGCCATCGCGCCTGCTTCGGCCAAGGACCTCAACAAGGTCGGTATCTCGGTCGGCCTGCTCGGCAATCCCTTCTTCGTCGCCACCATCAAGGGCATCGAGGACGCGGCCAAGAAGATCAACCCGAAGGTCGAGGTGACCTCGGTATCGGCCGATTATGACCTGAACAAGCAGGTCTCGCAGGTCGATTCGTTCATCGCCGCCGGTGTCGACGTGATCATGCTCAATGCCGTCGACGCCAAGGCGATCGCGCCGGCGGTGAAGAAGGCACAGGCCGCAGGTATCGTCGTTGCCGCCTTCGACGTTTCGGCGCCGGGCGCCGACGTCACCGTGATGACCAACAACGTCAAGGCCGGCGAAGAGGCCTGCCAGTACCTGGTCGACCACACCGGCGGCAAGGGCGACTACGTCATCCTCAACGGACCGGCATCGTCGTCGATCCTGGAGCGGGTGAAGGGCTGCAAGAACGTGCTTTCGCAGCATCCCGACATCAAGATCCTCTCCGACGACCAGAATGCCGAAGGCTCGCGCGACGGCGGCCTGAAGGTGTTCCAGTCGCTGCTCACCCGCTTCGACAAGATCGATGCGGTGTTTGCCATCAATGACCCGACGGCGATCGGCGCCCAGCTCGCTGCCAAGCAGCTCAACCGTTCGGAGTTCATCTTCACCGCCGTCGACGGCGCGCCCGATATCGAGAAGGAACTCTCTTCCGGCACCTCGATGATCAAGGCCTCGGCCTCGCAGGATCCCTATGTGATGGCCGGCCAGTCACTGACGATGGCGGCCGAGCTGCTGGCCGGCAAGAAGCCGGCGGAGCCGACCGTTCTGCTCGACCCGAAGCTGATCACGGCCGAGAACCTGAAGGACTACAAGGGCTGGACCGCAGCCCGCTAAATTCTTCCAAGACCGGTGCGGCCGGGATGACCCGGCCGCACCTTGTCAGCACCGGAGACGATGATGTCGCGTATTGGAATCCATTCTTTCGTCTGGTCGGCGAGCTCGGCTCAGGCCGATCTGGAGCGCACGCTGGCCAACACCAGGGAGGCCGGCTTCGATCTCATCGAATTCTCCTATCTCGACCCCGCCGATGTCGACATCGGCGGGCTCGCCAGGCGCATCGCCGATCTTGGCCTCGGCGTGGCGATCAGCATCGGATTGCCTGTTGACGGCGATATTTCGAGCGCCGACAGGGCGATTGCCGCGCGCGGCGTCGAAATCCTCAACGATACCATCGCGCTGACGCGTGACCTCGGCGGCCGGAAGGTCGCCGGCATTCTCTCGACCAGCCACGGATTGCAGGTCGAGGCGCCGACGCGCGATCAATGGCAGCGCAGTGCCGGCACGCTGGCCAAGGTTGCCGAAACAGCCAAGGCGGCCGGCGTCACGCTCAACCTCGAGATCGTCAACCGCTTCGAAAGCAATCTGCTCAACACCGCCGCGCAAGGACTGGCCTTCATCGAGGACACTGGCTCGGACAACATCTTCCTGCATCTCGACACGTTCCACATGAACATCGAGGAGGCCGATGTCGGGCTGGCCATCCATCAAGCCGCGGACAAGATCGGCTATGTCCATATCGGCGAAAGCCATCGCGGCTTCCTCGGCACCGGCAATATCGATTTCGCCGCGATCTTCGATGCGCTGACGGCGATCGGCTACAGCGACGATCTCAGCTTCGAATCCTTCTCTTCGGAAATCGTCGATGAGCACCTGTCGAAGAAGACCGCCATCTGGCGCAATCTGTGGACGGACAACATGGCGCTGGCCAAGCACGCGCGCGCCTTCATCGGGCTCGGGCTGGAGACGGCAAGGCGCAAGGCGGAACTCGTTTCGGCGCGCCACAAACCCTGACCCGCCCGTCGAGAGGGCGCGGCGTGCGCCGCATGGCAGGGCTCTGACTTCAAATCAACAAACGGCCTTATGGCAGCCAGTGCTGGCAGCTTTTGCGCCGCCAGCTTTTTCGCGATAGGAATTTTTTCTTGACTCGGTGACCTCAGCTATGGTACATTTTTGCCTATGGTGCTGATTTGCGCCAGTGACCCGCCGCACAGGCGGGTTTTTGTTTGATGCACCGTCAGCCAAGGTGCCGGCCGTATGGCGGCGGCATTGCTCGCGGCAGGTGCATCGGTTATCTGACCGGCCAGGCAAACAGCGCCACGCAATCCCCAAACGGAGTTCAGCACATGACACGCGAGACAATCCTCAAATTCGGCACCGTCGAACACGCGGACGCAGGCGATCTGGCTGGCTGGATCGTCGTCGAGGGCAGGCCGACCATGCAAACCGCCGTCCAGCACACGACCGAGGACGGCAAGGTGTTGTCGGGCACCTGGCGGGCGACACCCGGCACCTATCACGCCACCTATACCGACTATGAGTTCGTGCACATGATCGCCGGCCGCATCATCATCACGCCGGACGGCGGCACGCCGGTCGAGGTCGGCCCCGGCGATGCCTTCGTCGTGGAAGCGGATTTCAAGGGAACCTGGAAGATCATCGAGCCGGTGACGAAGCATTTTGTCGTGCGGGTCGGCTGAAGCGGGGTGATCCGTCTGGCCGCGCCATCGCGGCGAGTGCTCAAGCGAAGCTTTTTCGTGCCTCCGGGGGCCTTTTGGAGGCCATCCCACCGACATCGCCTGGGTGTCGCCGATGGCTCGGAGGAGGTGCGCTGACCTGGGCGCGGTAAGCGTATTCGCTGATCTCTGCATTCGCCGGGGCCTCGGCCAGGCCACTCCTCGGACTCCGGTCATTGGGTCATGAAGGCGTCTGCGGCGTCATCCAGACGGTCGGCCTCGACATGAATGATACGGCACTCGCCAGCCAAGCGCCCTCTCATCGGTGCTTGCCGGCCAGGTATCCTTGATAGACCGGATTGATCCCCTAGTTCTTTCGGGGGCGCGGCAATCGCGAGGTTGCCTCGGGGGCAGCGGCGGTTCGCGCCGTTCTGACTGCACGCCGCGGAAAGACGGTTGGACCGACGCATCCATGGAGGTCGTCGTGCGTCAATCGCGTGGATTCACCTGTGCGTATTTCGTCTTAGCTTGCTCGATCGCGGTAGTTTGCGCAGGAGCTGCAACCGGTGGTCAGCAAGGCGGAGGGCATGGCAACGGCGGCCATGGTTCTGGTGACCATGGGGGCGGTGGAGGTCATGACGCCGGCGGCAACCAGGGCGGCTCGCACAAAGGGACTGGCGACGACCCCGGCGGCTCCAGTTCGTCGGCGGACGACGGCGAGACCAGCACAAGCGGCACTACGACAGCCCCGGGGACTGTAGGTTCGGCCACCGCCACTGCTGTTGCGTCCGCAAGGGGCGGACAGTCGCTCGACCTCCCGGCCGCTCTCCAGCCTCCCAGCGACAGCAAAACTCAATCAACAGTCAGCCGAACCGAGGCGCTGCCGGGCGTCCCGGATAAAGTCGTTCGGGCCTGCCATGATGCCATCGAGTCGGCCGCCGCTCCGTTGGGGGCGACCAGCGTGCGCGTCACCAGCGCGGGCTTCGTACATCAGTTGAGTCGGGCGACGATCTCGGCCCCCATCGAGGTCAGCATCGACTATGCGCGGCAAGGCAGCGTGGAAACGCGGCAGGCGGCGATCCAATGCGAATTGGACGCGACAGGCAGCGTGATCGGCCTGACATAGCGCATCGCGCAGAACACTCTCGCTGATGAAGCAGGGTGAATTCGAGAGGCCATTCATCTTTGGCCGAAATGGCAGCAGGCCTCGGGTGCATTACGAAGGGGTGCGGGGCATCAAAAATGGCCTTCCACGGAAGCGACCGCGCAGTCGGAAATCACTGCGGTGTCACGTGTCTTGGCAAGAGCGAATAAGGAAGTGTGATCGAACGCACCCGGGTCATCCGCGAAGGGCTGCGAACCTTGCCAATCTTCTTGCTGACGGCCTTCACCTGGCTGGCTGCCGCGCGGCCAGAACGCGGCTTCAGGGGCGGTTCGATCTGCGCGCTGCGGCGCTCAGTCCTGAGCCTGTCGTTGTCCCCGCGCGCCGCAGCCAAGTCGCGGGCAAGAGAAACAGTGGCCTTGCGTTGCTCGTCCAGAGCCTCCTGAAGCTTAGCGACACGCACCAAAAGAGCTTGGGCGGCGGCTTCGCGCTCGATGCGTGCTCTGTCGAGATCCTTACGATTCATGACGGCTGTAGTACGTTCCCGTGCCAGGGCCTGTGCCGTCTCGGTTGCGGCCTGCTCGGCACGCTCTTTCGCTGAGACTGCCTTGGCTCGCTCCAGTTCAGCCGCCTGGCGCTCGATGCGAGCTTCTTTCAGCTCCTCAACGGCCGCTGCTGCTGCAGCGCGTTCTCGTGCGAGCGTTCGCTCCGTGTCAGCTGCGGTCCGCTCCACTTGTTGTCTCGCTGTGACCGCGTCGGTCTGTTCCTGCTCAGCCGCAGCCGTACGCTTCATGAGTGCGGCATTGGCCAGTTTCGCTTCGGCGAGATCGCCACGAAGCAGCTCCGTCTTCCGGCGCTCGTCGTCGAGTATGCCGCTCGCCTGCACCAGTGAAGCCTTGGCCGTGGCGCGATCCTTGGCGGCCTCGGTCTCAAGCTGTTCAATTTGGACGCGCGCTTGCGATAAATCGCGCGCCTGCCTTTGGGCTTGCTCCTGCTCGAGATGAGCAGCGGGCATCTCCTTAAGGACATAGCTGGCGCCCTCGCTCAGCATCGTGCCGGCCTCTCCCGCAATGCGCCGCAACGCGTCAAGGGTGCGGGCTGCCGCGAGTTCATTGCGCAACCGCTCCTCGCGCGCGTCATCGGCAGCTGCCATGCTTGCCCTCAGCGTGTGGATCTGCTTGCTCGCCTCGAGGAGCGCTCCCTGCAGAGCGGCGCTCCTGGCACGCTCGCCTTCCGCCGCCCGGTGCTCCTGGTCGGCCAATTGTCTCGCAGCGGCAGCCTGAGCACGATCCGTCCCGGTTTGCGCCTGGTTAGCCGTGAGATCCGGGCCAAGCAATTCGGCACTCGCCTGAAATCCCAGCGGGCGCGAAAGGTCTCGATGGGCCTGGTCTTGGGTTTGCGAGATGGCGGAAGCGCTTTCGACCCAGATTTGTCTCGTCATCGCATAGCCAATCGGCGCGGCCAGACAAATGGCGGCGAGACCCAAGCGCGATACAAGAACGATCGGCCTGCGAACGACAGGGTTTGAGGCAGGCGCCATGGCCGGGTCGGGATCTCTCAACTGAGCTGTGAAATTCAAACCGCGATCCGCAGCATAGGCCAACGGAGCAATTTTTGGCGGTGAAGCCTTATGGCGCAATTGGTTCCATGCCGACCCGCAAATCCGCTTCCCACGTTCCGCGATCGCGCTGATGGATGCTGCAAGCCGGCCAGACTGCACTCTGTTCGGTGCAGGAGCACCGGTCTCGACCACTGACGAGCACCCGCTGGGTTCGGATGTCGCGGCGAAATGTTCGATTCGCACTCCGAACCGAGAGTAGTTGGTATTTTGAGCCCGAACATCCAGGCCGACCGCATGCAAGGGGTTGGCAGCCTTGGAAGAAGCAGGCCCGACGACAAGTCCGTCCGGGCTTTCCCATTCCCAAGAAGCCTCGTCGGCGAAACCGGATCTGCCTTCGTCAAACGCTGCAAGGCGGCGCCGTCGCACTGCGGCAAGGATACGCCGGAGCACAAGATAGACGCCCACCGATGCAAGCGTCACCACTGCGCTCAGAATGGCCAGATTTACGTCGTTTGCATACATTTCGGCAAGATAATTTGGCATTGCCGTGCCCGTGCGTTCTGGGTGTATTGCCAAGTTCATAAAGCGATGTCTGGTCATTCGCCTTGGTATTCGCCAAGGCCTTACCGCTCTCGGAGCGTCGCTTTCTTCGGGATCCTTCTGGTCCTTGCGAATTGTTGCGGATGGCGGGGCGCCGGTCGCGTTCCGATAGATCGCCGCAGTTGATATTCCGTAGCGGGCAATGGCCGACCAAGGACGCATGCAGGGCTCTGAAACGCCGGTTTGCGCCTCTGCATAGCAACCTCGCGAGAGTTCGCCGGTGCGGACAATTCGCCATTTCCGGGCTTAGGACTGTCCATCATGAACTTTAAGCTAGGTCACAGCGCACCACGGTCAACCATCAGCTCCTAGTGATCCTGCAGGCAGCCTTCGGCCAGACAAAGGGCCATTGTAGTGCCCGCTCTTCGTAGTGAAGCTGATCGTTCCTTGTTCGGTGATGCATTCCCGCCGAGATTAGAATTCGTCGTACTGTTTCGCGAAAAGTACGACGTCAATTTGCTAAGCTGATGCAAAGCATGGTGATCCCGACAGGAATCGAACCTGTGACCTACAGATTAGGAATCTGCCGCTCTATCCTACTGAGCTACGGGACCACGCGGCCAGACACATAGCCGCTTCGGATCGTTTCGCCAAGAGGCCGGCCGAAGGCAATTCGGCCGGCTTTGCGCTGCCGCTGTCAGGCGGCCAGCGCGGTTTCAGCCAGTTTCACCCAGTAGCTCATGCCGTGCGGGATGACCTCGTCGTTGAAATCGTAGGCCGGGTGGTGCAGACCGGCGGTGTCGCCATTGCCGATGAAGATGAAGGCGCCGGGGCGGGCTTCGAGCATGTAGGAGAAATCCTCGCCGCCCATCACCGGCTGGATGCCGCGGTGGACATGGGCGTCGCCAGCGACACTCATCGCGACGTCACCGGCAAACACCGTCTCTTCCGCGTGGTTGAAGGTCACGGGATAATTCGCCTGGTAGTCAACCTCGATCCTGGCCCCGAACGCGGTCGCCAGCCCGTCGCAAATGCTGCGGATGCGCTCTTCGGACTTCTTGGCGATTTCTTTTCGCAAGGTGCGCACGGTGCCGGCGATTTCGGCGGTTTCGGGGATGATGTTGTAGGCATCGCCGGCGTGGAACTTGGTCACCGACACCACCACGGCCTCGACCGGATCGGTGCTGCGCGAGGCGATCGTCTGCAAGGCGCCGACCAGTTGGCTGGTGATGACGATCGGGTCGATCGTACCGTGCGGCATCGCCGCGTGGCCGCCCTTGCCGCGCACGGTGATGGTGAATTCGGCGGTCGCCGCCATGATCGGGCCCGGGCGAATGGCGAACTGTCCGACAGGCAGGCCCGGCATGTTGTGCATGCCGAATACCCTGGAGATGTCGAAACGCTCCATCATGCCGTCCTTGACCATCTCGTTGCCGCCGCCGCCGCCCTCTTCGGCCGGCTGGAAGATCACCGCCACCGAACCGGTGAAGTTGCGCGTCTCGGCGAGGTATTTGGCCGCACCCAGCAGCATCGCCGTGTGGCCGTCATGGCCGCAGGCATGCATCTTGCCGGGGATGGTCGAGGCGTAGGGCTTTCCTGATATCTCGTTGAGCGGCAGCGCGTCCATGTCGGCGCGCAGGCCGATGGTGGGACCTTCGCCCTGGCGGCCGCGGATGATGCCGACCACGCCGGTCTTGCCGAGCCCGGTGACCACATCGTCACAGCCGAAAGCCTTCAGCTTCTCGGTGACGAAGGCGGCGGTCTTGAAGACGTCGAAGTTCAGTTCTGGCGTCTGGTGCAGATGCTGGCGCCAGCCGGCAACTTCGTCCTGCATTTCGGCGGCACGGTTCAGGATTGGCATGATGGTTCCATCTCGCTGTTGGGACGGCGGGTGTTGGCCGCTGCCTTGCAATTGTGATCGCCAGGCACTTTGCCATCTTGGCGTCACATAGAGTAAATAGCACCGCAACAATGGGGTCCGGGTTTTGAGGGTCGGACCATATGCTGGCGATCGCGTAATGAAATCTTACGGAGCCAGGGGCGACTACGGCAAGAGGCGATTTCGGATTTGATCATGCGGTACAGGCATTTCCTCAAACTATTCTCGGCTGGCACAATCGCGCTGTCGGTTGTGGCCGGGCCGGCGCTGGCCAATCCGGTGGTCGTGTTCGACCTCGGCAGCGGCAAGATCCTGCAGCATCAGGATGCGTTCAAGCGCTGGTATCCGGCATCGCTGAGCAAGCTGATGACCGCTTACGTCACCTTTCGGGCGATCGCGGCCGGCGAGGTACAGCTCGATTCGCCGATCAAGGTGCCCAAACACTCCGCCGCCGAGCCGCCAAGCAAGATGGGCTTCAAGCCGGGTTCGGTGATGCGGCTCGACAATGCGCTGAAGATGATGCTGGTCAAATCGGCCAACGACATTGCCATGGCTGTCGGCGAAAATGTCGGCGGTTCGCAGGCGGCCTTTGCCGACCGGATGAACGCCGAGGCGACCCGGCTCGGCATGAACGGCACGCATTTCGTCAATCCGAACGGGCTCTATTCGCCGGATCAGTACACGACGGCGCGCGACCTCGCCGTGCTGGTGATGGCGATCCGCCGCGAATTTCCGCAATATGTGCCGTGGTTCTCGATCGAGGGCCTTGCCGTCGGCAAGAAGGCGATCCCCAACTACAATCTCTTGATCGGCCGCTATCCCGGCGCCGATGGCATGAAGACCGGTTTTGTCTGCCCTTCCGGCTTCAACATGATCGGTTCGGCGACGCGCAACGGGCGCACGCTGGTCGCGGTTGTGCTTGGCGAGAAGTCGGCGGTCACCCGCGCCGAGACGGCGGCAAAACTGCTCGATCAGGGGTTCGACACGCCTGTCGCCGGCTCGGCCACCGTCACCA
Source organism: Mesorhizobium sp. M7A.F.Ca.US.014.04.1.1 (assembly GCF_003998745.1). Taxonomy (NCBI): domain Bacteria; kingdom Pseudomonadati; phylum Pseudomonadota; class Alphaproteobacteria; order Hyphomicrobiales; family Phyllobacteriaceae; genus Mesorhizobium; species Mesorhizobium sp. M7A.F.Ca.US.014.04.1.1. Next base: position 10,076 of record NZ_RZRW01000096.1, read on the forward strand.
CGCTGGCGCCCTATGGCGACACGGTCTCACCCAACGACATGCAGGACGAGGTCTGCAAGAAGAAGACGCCGCAGGAGCAATCCGAGGCGCCGCCGGCCGCCGCCAAGAACGTGCCGAAATCACCCTATCAGGAAAAGCTCGACCATGTGCCGACGCTGGTTGCCGTCGGCCTTGGCGGCGCCACCGGTCCGGCGCCGAAGGCCATCCTCGACCAGGGCGCGCAGGAATTTGCCGATGTGCCGATCCCGAGCTGGCGGCCCGACAGGCCGGCACCGGCCGGCACCGGCCCGAAGATTGCCGGCTCCGCCGCGCAGGGCGACCAGCCGGTCAAGGTTGCGAACTAGCCAATGGGCAGCGGCTTCCCGATCCCAGTCTCGGTGCTGACCGGCTTCCTCGGCGCCGGCAAGACGACGCTGCTCAACCGGCTGCTCAAGGATCCGGCGCTGGCCGACACCGCGGTGATCATCAACGAGTTCGGCGAGGTGGCGATCGACCATTTGCTGGTCGAGCAGTCTTCCGACGGCATCATCCAGCTGTCGGACGGCTGCCTGTGCTGCACGGTGCGCGGCGAACTGGTCGATACGCTGGCCGACCTGGTCGACCGGCTGCAGACCGGCCGCATTGCCCGGCTCGCCCGCGTCATCGTCGAAACCACCGGCCTTGCCGACCCGGCGCCGGTGCTGCAGTCGATCATGGCGCATCCGGCGCTGATCCAGGCCTTCCGGCTCGACGGCGTCATCACTTTGGTCGATGCCGTCAACGGCAACGCCACGCTCGATGCCCATGTCGAGGCGGTAAAGCAGGTTGCCGTCGCCGACCGCATCGTGCTCAGCAAAGCCGATCTGGCCACCGACCCCAATGAGCTGGAAATGCTGCGGGCGCGCCTGCGGCAGATCAATCCGGGCGCCGAACTGCTCGATGCCGGCGACACGGAGACAGGCGTGGCGGCGTTGTTTGATTGCGGCCTCTACAACCCGGCAACCAAATCCGCCGATGTGCGGCGCTGGCTTGGCGAGGAAGCGGCGCACGATCATCACCATCATGCTGGTCATGATCACGAGCATGGCCATGACCACGGCCATCGTCACGATCAGCGCGTGCGCTCCTATTCGCTGGTGCATGACGGCCCGGTGCCGTTTTCGGCGATCGAGATGTTCCTCGACCTGCTGCGTTCGACCCATGGCGAGCGCCTGCTGCGCATGAAGGGCGTCATCGAGCTCAGGGAAGACCCGTCGCGGCCGCTGGTGATCCATGGCGTGCAGAAGATCCTGCATCCGCCGGTGCAATTGCCGTCCTGGCCGGATGGCCAGCGTGGCACGCGGCTGGTGCTGATCACGCTCGACATGCCGGAAGATTATATCCGCAGGCTGTTCGCCGCCTTCACCGACCGGCCGTCGGTTGACACGCCCGACCGCGCGGCGCTGGAAAACAATCCGCTGGCGATCGCCGGGCGGTAGCTCCCAACGATTACGGCGCGCCGCGCTCGACCAGGAAGCGATGGCCGCCGGAGACCGCGGCCGTTTCAATCAACTGGTGGCCGCTCTCGGAGCAGAATGCCGGAATGTCGATGACGGCGAGCGGGTCGGTGGTCTCCAACCAGAGCCGACTGCCCGGTTGCATCCCCGCGAGGCGCTTCTTGGCCTTGAGCACGGGCAAGGGGCAGTTCAGCCCCTTGAGGTCATAAATAGCGGCGCGATCAGCCACGGGCGATATCAACCGCCGAACATGCCGAGCAGCTTGTTCTTCAGCTTCGTCACCCGGCTTTCGTCGGCACTCGCCGCTTGCGTTTCAGCCATTGGCGCCGCTTCCGAAGGGGCCGCGATGGTCGCGGTGGCGACTGGGGCCTCCTTGGCGGCCTTCTCGGCCTCCTTTTCGGCCAGAGCCTGGGCCTTGGCGGCTTCCTTGGCTTGCTTGGCCGCCTCTATGGCAGCCAGCCTCTGCTCCTCGGCCTTCTGCTTGGCAGCTTTTTCGGCATCAAGAGCCGCCATCTTGCGGCCGGCGGGCGAATCGATGCGGCCCATGCGTGCCGTCTCGGTGACCGAGCCGTCATTGTTGAGCGACGGCGGATCGATCGGTACGCGTTCGCCGCGTGCGCGGCGCTTGGACCAGTCGGAGACGATGCTGGCTTCCTTGATACCGGCGATGGTCGGCTTGGGCGCCGGCACGCTGGCCTTGACCGCGCCGCTGAACGCCGCGTCATAGGTGCTCATGTAGGAATTGTAGGCGCTCTTCAGCGAATCAGGCTGCGTCGTCGCCGGGCAGGCGCCAGTCGGATCGAATGTCTGACCGTCGGCGGCTACCTGGTTGAAGACATAACGCTTCTCGCAGACATCGACCTTCGGCGGCACCTTGGTGATCTCGAAATTGTCGTAGCCGACCTTGAGCATCTTCCAGAAGTCGTAATTCGTGTCGTTGCGGTAGCGCGACATGTTGGCGGCGGTCATGCGGAACGGAAACGCATGGATCTGGAACTCGGTCTGGCCGCCCTGGAAAGCATCGCGGCCGAAGGCATAGATCTGCTCGATCTGCGCATCGGTCATCGAATAGCAGCCCGACGACGAACAGGCGCCGTGCACCATCAAATTGGAGCCGGTGCGGCCGTTGGCGCGGTCATAGGCGTTGGGATAGCCGATGTTGAAGGACAGATGGTAGTTCGAGCGCGGATTCATCTGCGCCGGGCGCACCGTGTAGAAGCCTTCCGGCGCCTGGCGGTCGCCTTCGGTGTATTTCGGCCCGAGCTTGCCCGACCATTTGCAGATGTCGTAGCTGGCGACCATGTCATAGCGGCCGTTGGTCTTGGCCTTCCAGATCTCGAGCTTGCCTTCTTCCTTGAAGATGCGGGCCATCACCGACGAGGTGCGGACCATGCCCTTGGCCCTCATGTCGGCGAGGATCTTGTCGGGCAGCGGCTTGTTGGCCTCCGGGGCAAAATCCTTCATCGACGAATTGTTGCAGCCGGCAACGCCGAGGGCAGCGATCAGGATTCCGGTGCGGGCAAGCTTGACAAACATGGCTACGGATATCGTCTTTTCTCTGGCGCCAGGACGTTTCCTGCCCCGGCTGCTACACTGCGCATCGACGGACCCTAAGCCCGTTAACCCTAATAAATTCCTTACCGCAAGTGCCGACGCATCCCCCTGCGGCAGTCTCATTGAGCCGAATGCAGCGGCATTTTTGTGGCAAAAATGCTCCGCTCCGCCACATTGTTGCGGCCAAGGGTGCCTGTGGTCAGAGACTGCGGCCCATGGCCAGGTATTTTTCGCGGCGCTGTTCGCGGAAATCGGTGTTGGCGCCGGCGAAGTCCTTCATCGTCCTGGCGATGAGGTCTCCGGTCGCGGCGATCACGGTTTCGGCGCCGCGATGCGCACCGCCGAGCGGCTCGGGGATGATGGCGTCGATGATCTTCAGTTCCAGAAGATCCTGCGCGGTGATCTTCATGTTGGTCGCCGCGTCCTTCGATCGTGTCGTGTCGCGCCACAGGATCGAGGCGGCACCTTCCGGCGAAATCACCGAATAGATGGCGTGTTCGAGCATGTAGACGCGGTTGGCGGTGGCGATGGCAATGGCGCCGCCCGAACCGCCTTCGCCGATGACCACCGAGATCGACGGTACTTTCAGGCCGAGACAGGTCGAGGTTGAACGGGCGATAGCCTCCGCCTGGCCGCGCTCCTCGGCGTTGACTCCGGGATAGGCGCCGGCCGTGTCGACCAGCGTCAGGAGCGGGATCTTGAAGCGGTCGGCCAGTTCCATCAGCCGTACCGCCTTGCGGTAGCCCTCCGGCCGAACCGAGCCGAAATTGTGCTTCAGGCGGCTGGCT
>NZ_RZRW01000960.1:0-1418 GCF_003998745.1 Mesorhizobium sp. M7A.F.Ca.US.014.04.1.1
GCTCGTCCGCACGATGAACGAGGTCTCGACAGTTGCCGAGCAACCTGCTGCCGTCGCCGGCGGAGGGCAAGCGGGGCTAACCCGTATGGAAGAAACCATGCAGCAGGTCATGGAAGCGGCCGGCGCGATCAATTCCAAACTCGCGATCCTGAGCGAGAAAGCCGGCAGCATCAATCAGGTGGTGACGACCATCACCAAAGTGGCCGATCAGACGAACCTTTTGTCGCTCAACGCTTCCATCGAGGCAGAGAAGGCCGGCCAATATGGCCGGGGCTTTGCAGTGGTGGCGACGGAAATCCGAAGGCTCGCGGACCAGACGGCTGTCTCCACATACGATATCGAGCAGATGGTCAAGGACATCCAGTCGGCAGTCGCGGCCGGGGTGATGGGCATGGACAAGTTTTCCGAACAGGTCCGCCGGGGTATGCAGGAAATCCAGCAGGTCGGCGGGCAACTCTTCGAGATCATTCAGCAGGTTCAGGGGCTGGTGCCACGTTTCGAAGTCGCCAATGAAGGCATGCAAGCGCAGGCGACCGGCGCGGGGCAGATCAGCGACACGCTAACGCAGCTGAGTGAGGCAGCTCAGCAAACAGTCGAATCCCTTCAGCAATCGACGCTCGCGATCGACGAGCTCAATCAAGTCTCAGGCGGCATGCGAAGTAGCATTTCGAGGTTCAAGCTGAGAGCGTAGCGAGCCGGCAGTAGGGGGTGACAATGCTATTTCTCGCCTTCAGCATGGGTCCGGATCGCTACTTGATCGATGTCCACCAAATTGAAGAGGTGCTGCCTCGTCTCGATGTGAAGGTCCTGCCGGGTGCGCCAACCGGTGTGGTGGGTCTGGTCAGCTACAACGGAATACCCATCCCGCTGATCGATGTTACTCTTCTTGCGCTTGGCCGGCCGTCGGAGCGCCTATTGAGCACCCGGATCGTTGTGACGCGCTATCACGCGCATGATGGCGAGCAGCGCCTGCTGGGACTGATCGCGGAACGGGTGACGGATACGCTTGAGCGAGACCCTGCCGACTTCGCGCCGTTCGGACTTGAACCAGGAACCCCGCCCTATCTTGGGCCGGTGGCTTCCGATGGTTCGGAGATCATTCAGTGGGTCAAAGTGGCATCGCTGCTTTCGGAAGAGATACGTACCGCATTGCTCCGCCAGGCCGCGACGGGTGATCAATGACCGGCGCAATTGAAAAGCTCCTGACGGAAACCATCGGACTGGACAGTGCCAGCGTTGGTCCGACAGTGGTCCGTCAGGCGGTCAGAGATCGGATGGCAGCATGCCGGATAACCAACGCTCAGACCTATAAGGAACACTTGACCGGTTCCTCGCAGGAGTTGCAGGAGTTGATCAATGCGGTGGTGATCCCGGAGACCTGGTTCTTTCGCGACCGAGAAGCGTTCACCATGCTGGCG
>NZ_RZRW01000961.1:0-1417 GCF_003998745.1 Mesorhizobium sp. M7A.F.Ca.US.014.04.1.1
GATGATGGCATCGTTGGTTCGGCCCATAGCGGTCAGGAAATCCGGATGGGGGGCGGGGATCGGCGCCGTTCCGATGCCGTCGACAACGTTTTCCAGCGGGAATTTGAGATCGTTGATCTTGTGCAGGGCAACCTCGAGCGCGCGCGCCACGATCTGCACGCCGCCGGCAAGGCTTTGTGTCGGCGCATAGAGGAAGGTGAGCTTTTCCGTCGCCAGTCCAGTTGCCTTGCTCACTTTCTCAACGGTCGCGCGGGGAGGCGGTTCGGCCGTCTCAAGGATAAGCACCGCGGAAGATGCGATGTCGTGATAGGAAAGTGTTTCGAACAGCGGTTCGACCCGGGCGAGGGCCCGCGCAGGCCCAGATCCCATCGCAAAATAGTCCTGGCCAGACAGGTTCCAGCCCGCATACTGGCTGCCCAGGCAGGCCAGCACCGGCTGCGAAGATCGCGCTTCGACGGTGAACGGCCATTGCTGTGACGCGCGATCCATGAACACCGAAACGCTGCCGAGACCGCCCATCGCAGCCTCAGCCATGCGCATCCCGGCCTCGACGCTGCCGACGGTCTTGGCGCCGGCATCGATCAGGCGCTCGCCCAATGGTCCCCTGGAAACGACGATACGCAGGCGTTCGGCGTCGCCGATCATGCCGTCAACGATGCGCTGTGCATTGTCGTTCAGGAATGCCGAACCGTCTTTCATGTCCGGTCTCCTTCCCATTGGAGTTGCAATTGGCTGGCTTGTCCCTTGATGAGCCGCTTGGTCGATTGGGCGCTCGGACCGCGCGCGAAGACCGTGCAGACAGGGTCGCCGGCAATCAGACGGGTGCCAGCCGACTGTTGGTCCGCTGTCCATTCAGGCCAGGCAATCGACGGAAAGTGAGTGATTGGCGTCGCGGCGTAGGTCACCATCGACGCCATCGAATCGACGAAGCGCGGCAAGCGGAAGACCTGACCCGTCGCGGCGCGCAGATGCGCTTCGATCAATGGCGCGTCAACATCGTCGAAAATGTCGAGGGTGGCGCCCGGCCTCGGATTGATCTCGATGAACGTGTAGCCATCTGGTCCACGGATCAGATCGGCGCTGCACAATCCAAGCAGGCCGGCGCGCCGCGTCAGACTTGAGAGCCAGCCGCCGATGACCGCCGCCTGTCTGCGATCGAAGCGTCTCAACCGTACGGCGCCGCCGTAGCGATAGGGCGCTGTGGGGGCGGGAGACGTCCATTGGTGGCTGAAACCCACGAGGTGCGCGGTTTGACCATTGCCGACGAACAGGGCCGAGATGCTGCGACCGGCAACGAAGCGCTGGAAGTAGCGGCCGGCGGTCGGGCTTTCTCCGGCTGCTCGTCTGACGTGTCCGCCGCCGGCGCCGCCCGCGGTCTTGACCACCCAGTTCTCCGGGTCAGGCGGCTGGTCCCATC
>NZ_RZRW01000962.1:0-1417 GCF_003998745.1 Mesorhizobium sp. M7A.F.Ca.US.014.04.1.1
TCGAAGCCATAGTCGTTGCCCCAGGCGGTCAGCACCGCCGCATTGGCCGGCAGCGCGATGACATTGTAGGCCTTGCGCTCCTTGAGAAAGCGGCCGACCAGTTCGCCGGCAATGTGGATGGCGTCGCTGGCCGAGCCGCCATTGCCGGCGATGAGCAAGGCCTTCCCCGACGAAAGCGCCGTCACCACCGCGCTCGCCGCCCGCTCCATCTCACCGGTCAGGTCCCGTTCGACCATGGCTGATATGGCAGCCGCCGAGCGGACAAGGTAATCGTTCAAGTCGGACATGAAACCCTCAGTTTGTGGTGCCGCCGGCGCGCAATTTGCCAATGGTGTTGGTGGTGCTTTTTCCAGCGACGAGATCGACCAGCACGACGCGTCCGCCGGCCTTCTGCACCACATCGGCGCCGACCACGGTATCGACCGTGTAATCGGCGCCCTTGACCAGTATGTCGGGCAGCAGCGCTTCGATCAGCGCCAGCGGCGTATCTTCCTCGAACACCACGACCGCGTCGACCGAGGCGAGTGCTGCCAGCACGCAGGCGCGGTCGTGCTGGTCGTTGACCGGCCGGCCGGCGCCCTTCAGGCGCCGCACCGAGGCATCGCTGTTGAGGCCGAGCACCAGCCGGTCGCACTGGCTTCGCGCCGCGTGCAGCAAGCTGACATGGCCGGCATGCAGGATGTCGAAGCAACCATTGGTGAAGCCGACGCTCAGGCCCTCTTCCTTCCACGCCGCCACCATGCGGGCGGCCGATGTGGCGTCGAGGATGGCGTCCTTGTGGGCGGTCGGCCCATGTGAACGGAACAGCGCGCCGGTGAGTTCCTCGACCGTCAGCCGCGCTGTGCCGCGTTTTCCCACAACGACGCCACCAGCGGCATTGGCGATCGAAGCGGCCATGACCGTATCGGCGCCTACGGCCAGCGCCAGCGCGAAGCTCGCGATCACCGTATCGCCGGCGCCCGAAACGTCGAACACTTCGCGCGCCTGGGTGGCGATGTGGCGCGCCTCGTCGGGGCCGACCACGCTCATGCCCTTTTCGCTGCGCGTCGCAACGACGAAATCGAAACCATGTGCCGAAATCAGCTGGCGCGCGGCAGCCACGATCTCGTCATCGGCGAACACCGCATGGCCGACGGCCTCGCCGAGTTCCTTGCGGTTGGGGGTGATGGCGGTCGCCCCGGCATAGCGCGCGTAATCGCGGCCCTTCGGGTCGACCAGCACCGGCTTTCCAGCCTCGCGGCAGATGGCGATCAAGTCGCCGGCGACGCCGTCGAGCAGGATGCCTTTGCCGTAATCGGACAGGATGACGATGTCGGCGTGCGCCAGCGCGGCGCGGAAATGGCGGATCAGGCCGGCTCGCTCCGCGGCGCCGAGCGGCTTGATCTCCTCTTCATCGAAACGCAGCACCTGCTGGTTG
>NZ_RZRW01000963.1:0-1414 GCF_003998745.1 Mesorhizobium sp. M7A.F.Ca.US.014.04.1.1
GCGTCGGTCGAGAGCGCGCTGATCCGCCCCGCCGCCAGATTGGTGATGGTGCGTTCCGCACCGACCGCGCCGACGCTGACCGTCGAGGTCGGATTGGTGCCCTGGAAGGCATAGGTCGTGCCGTTGATCACGGTGCTCGGCGTGGCGACAGCGACGTCGGTGACACTGCCCGAGCCGAGCGCCACGGCGCCTGCGTTGGCGGCGGTGGCGTTGGCGCCCAGCGCCAGCGCATCGACGGCGCTGGCATTCGCTTGCTTGCCGAGAGCGGTCGCTTGAGCGTTGGTTGCGAACGCGTTCTGGCCGATCGCCGTGCTGGACAGGCCTGTGGCATTGGCGTTGGCGCCGACGGCGGTGGCGAATTGGCCCGAGGCCTTGGATATGTAGCCCATCGCCGTTGCGTCGAGCGCCGATGCGACGGCGCCGCTGCCGATGGCCGAGGCGTTGGCGTCGGAGGCGCTCGAATTGACACCGGCCGCGATGGCGTTCGTCCCCGTTGCGGTCGCGACGGGTCCGATCGCGACCGAGTCCGTGCCCGTCGCCGAAGAGTCCGCCGCCGTCGAGTTGGCATGGAAATACTTGATGCCGCCGCCGACATTGATGTTGTTGACGACGGCGCCGATGGCGTCGACGGCCTGGTTGGTGGCGGCGAGCTGCGAACCGTTGATCGCATCGGTCGACGTCGAGCTGATCCGCCCCGCGGCGACATTGGTGATGGTGCGTTCCGCACCGGCCGCGCCGATGCTGACCGTCGAGGTCGGAGTAGTGCCCTGGAAGGCGTAGGTCGTGCCGTTGATCACCGCGCTGGGCGTGCCGACGGCGACGTCGGTGACACTGCCGGAGCCGAGCGCCACGGCGCCTGCGTTGCCGGCTGTGGCGTTGGGTCCCAACGCGACCGCATCCGCGGCGCTGGCATTCGCTTGCTTGCCGAGAGCGGTCGCTTGCCCGGCGGTAGCAAACGCGTTCTGGCCGACCGCGGTGCTGGACAAGCCTGTCGCGTTGGCATTCGGTCCGACGGCGGTGCTGAAGTCGCCCGAGGCCTTGGATATGTATCCAAACGCCGTTGCGTCGAGGCCGGAGGCACTCGCATTGTTGCCGGCCGCGATGGCGTTCGCCCCTGCCGCAGTCGAGAGAGGTCCGATCGCAACCGATTCCGCACCCGTCGCCGACGAATCCGCCGCCGTCGAATTGGCGTGGAAATACTTGATGCCGCCGACATTGATGTTGTTGACGACGGCGCCAATGGCGTCGACGGCCTGATTGGTGGCGAAGAGCTGCGAGCCGTTGATCGCGTCGGTCGAGAGCGCGCTGATCCGCCCCGCCGCCAGATTGGTGATGGTGCGCTCCGCACCGGGCGCGCCGATGCTGACCGTCGAGGTCGGGTTGGTGCCCTGGAAGGCGTAGGTCGTGCCGTTGA
>NZ_RZRW01000964.1:0-1410 GCF_003998745.1 Mesorhizobium sp. M7A.F.Ca.US.014.04.1.1
CCGCCTCGGCGCCCATGCCGATGGCCGTGCCACCGCTGCTCAGAAAGCCGATATCAAGTCCCGCTTTTGAATAGGCGCCCAGGGCAGTGCCCTGCGCCCCTGCCTCCGCATTATAACCCACGGCCGAGCCTTCGAGTTCTCCCACATACGCGTGCGGACCGACGGCTGTGGCGAAGGCAGCAGATGTCTGTGCCTGTCCTATAGGGATACTGGTATCATTGCCGCAGGCGAGGCTGTTGGAATGGCCAGTGTCGTGGCCGCCAGCGCACTCACCTGCCAACGCATGCCCTGGAAATACCGAGATGGCCAAAACCATCGCGCCGGCCAAAGCGGTGACGAGGACCGGACCGCCGCGCGAGCTGTCTTGCTCAGTCGCTTTCGCGTCTCTCGATGCGAGCCGGAACCGCCTCCCATCCGACGGTGCGGCTGTCTCTAGTTGGCGCGGCGCGCCCGCCTGCTTGATCATTCTTGCCACCACGCCCAAAAACCCCCGATCAAATTGCCGATGTGGCGGGAGAGTGCAGACAAGGCGATGAAGCGAACAGTCGTCATATGCCGACTGTTCCTCGCTTTGTGAGGCCGCTACCTCCTTGTTGGGTCGGGTTGTTGCCGCATGGTCACATATTCATTTTTGCTAATTATCGATGAGGGGAACCCGGTGGCGACATCATCGCCTTCAGCGACAATGCAACTTGCGCGAGAGCTTCCGTGTGTTAGGCTTCTTCACGAAACCTGATCGTCCCAAGGATCGGAAAGTTCCCATGGCTGACGTCACCATCGAAGCGGTCTCCGCCGTGGTCGGCCAGATTTATGAGGCGGCCTACGACCAGGAACGCTGGCTCAGTGCGGTAACCGGCCTGCGCGACCTGTTCAAGGCATCGCGAAGCTGTATCGCGCGGCTTGATCAGCGGGCGTTCAACGCGGTGGGGACTGTCGATGATCCGGGACTGTGTACTCCCGAGGCGGCGGCAGCACACATGCGGGATCCCATCAGCACCGTCGTGGCTGCGCTGCCGGTTGGCAACATCTATGACCGTGCACGGATAGCGGAAGACGGCGCCGACTTCCGCCGCCGTGAGCTTTGGCAGGACTGGATGAGGCCGCGCGACATGCATCATGGGCTCGCCTCGAATCTTCTCGCATCCAACGGCTCCTATTGGTTTTTCGATATTCACCGCGGCTCCAGGCAGGACGCGTTCGGTGCCGACGACATCGACCTGTTGCAGAAGATCGTGCCGCATATGTTGCGCGCCGGGCAGATCGGCCGGCGGCTGGAGAACACCTCGGCGTTGGCATCGGCTTTCTCCCACCTGCCCTTCGGCGTGTTCCTGGTCAACGGCCACCAGCGGATCGTTCAGATGAACGAGGCCGCCGAGGCGATGCTGGCGCGGCCCGACAGTCCGCTGGCGC
>NZ_RZRW01000965.1:0-1407 GCF_003998745.1 Mesorhizobium sp. M7A.F.Ca.US.014.04.1.1
GGCAGGATCAACGAAGTCCAGGACCGCACGCCGGAAACGGGAACCCAGCCAAGCCAGACAGCGAAGACAAGGATCAGGAGCAGGCCAAGCAGAAAACTTGGCAGGGTCGCACCAAGCAAGCTCAATGCGCCTATCGCCTCGTCGATCCGCGTGCCTTGATAGCTGGCAGCGAGCGCACCGGCGACAATCCCGACCAATGAAGAAAGGACAAGCGCCGCCACGCCGAGCTGGAGGCTGTATGGCAGGTTTTGCAAGATGAGATCGCGCACCGGCCGAGCTTGAAGGATCGAGGTGCCAAGATCACCTTGCAGAAGGTGGAACATCCACAGCAGATATTGCTCGATCAGGCTGCGATCCAAGCCGTATTTGACAACCAGTTGCGCGCGCTGAGCCGGCGAAGAGCCGGCCCGCACCAGATTGTTGATGGGATCGCCCGGGACGAAGTGGACGACCATAAAGACAAGAGCCGAGACAACCACAAAAATGGGCAGGAGCAACAGCGTCCGCTTCAGGAGATATGCGGCCATGGACCAGGTCGCCTACCCGACCGCTTTCAGGTCGAGAACCGTCTGCTGCATGATCTCCGCCCCACGGATGGCTTCGGGAACCGACAGCATGTCGCTGTTGTAGGCTATATTCTGCGCGGCCTCGTGGATGGGTATGAAGACGAACTGGCTAAGGATATATTCATGCAGTTTTTTGAAATTAGCGACACGCTCGTCCCAGGTCTTGGACTTGTGCATTGCGATTTCGTTGAGCTCCTCTGAGCGCGGATCGTCCCACATCGATACGTTTGGGAAGGGAATGCGTTTTGCGCTGAACTCCCAATCGAGTTCGTCCGCATTGTTCCAATCGTAGTGATTGACGACAAACTGGTGTTCGCCCTTTTTGAGTTGATCATCCAGCGAGGCTTTATCGAACACAGCGATATCGACCGCCATGCCAACCGCCTTGAGCTGAGCCTGCACAATTTCGGCAATCCGCTTGTATTCGGTCTCGCCTCTCGTCCAGAGGCTGACCGCCAGCGGTGCCCCGGCCTTGTGACGGACGCCATCGTCGTCGCGAACCCATCCGGCCTCGTCGAGCAGATGGTTGGCTTTTTCCGCATCGTAGTGGATCTCAAAATCCTTGCCGACCCGCGATTCCGCGAGCGAGGCGATAAGAAATTGGTGCGACTCTGTTCCGATGCCGTTGTAGACGCCTTGGAGGATGGCAGCTTGATCAACAGCCAGGGCTGTCGCCTGACGAATCTTGATGTCGGTGAACGGCTCCTTGCGAACGTTGAACTTGATTGTGGTGACGCCGATGCCGGGCAGGGTCCGGAACTTGATGCTCTTTTCAGCCTGCAACTGAGGGAGAAATTCGGTAGGCAGGCCAAGCAGCATGCCAACCCCGCCGGTCTCCAGT
>NZ_RZRW01000966.1:0-1406 GCF_003998745.1 Mesorhizobium sp. M7A.F.Ca.US.014.04.1.1
GCAGTGCGCGAACAAGTGCGGAGAGCTCGACCGCCTGGCTGCTCAGTGCCATCGAGAGCCCGACATGGATTGTCATGGCTGCAACCGCCGCACCGAGCGCCATGACCCAGATCGGAACGATGAAGCGCTGCGGCTCGTCAGATGCGATCACGCCTTTCCAGTTTGGCGACAGTGGCGCGCCTTCGGCGTCGGCATCGCGTAGGAAGCGTGCCGCCGCCACGCGAACGGCATTGAGCGAGCGGTCGCCGGATCGGGCCGACACGCGATATTTGCCACGAAAGCCAAGCGCCATGCATTGATACTGCAGTTCCAGCAATTCGCGATCACGGTTGGGATGGCGCTCGAGTTCTTCGAGACGGGTGAAGAACTGCGTGCCGGCATCGACATCGCCGCGCAGCATGACCACAAGCGGCTGCCGCGGCCAGGCGCTGGCACCGCCCCATGGCGTGTTCAGGGCCAGATCGTCGAGCAACGCCGCCACCACCCAGGCCGCCTGGTCGGCGCGCTCCATTGAGGATCCGACCGACATAGCCGTGTCGCGTGCCCGGACCAGTTCTTCGAGCAATCGGGTACGCAATGCTTCCGGATTGTCCGGCGGCAGCGCACTTTCAAGCTCGGGAGCGAATTCGAGCAAGGGCGCAAATGCGTTGACGAGTGCGTTCGGATGGGTGCGGGAGCGCTTTACCGACGCGCTCGGCAAAGGTGGCGCCATCGGCCGCGGCATCGGCGCGCCGGTCAATCGAATGCGGGTGCGTTCGCGATCCTCCGACAGTCCGAACGGATCATCGCGGCTCATGATCTCACCTGTTCACCGAATAGCAGTCCACCTGCGGCTCGCTTGGCAACACGCCCGAAACGCCGATGACGAAGCCGGGAGCGTCGAGCAGCGACGCCCAGTGCTCACTTTTCTGGTCCAGTTCCAGACATAACCGATCGCCATCGTAAGGAATCTCGCGCGGCTGGGAATGAAGCGGTTTCAGCGGAATGCCGGGCAAACGCGATTTCCACAGGCCCTCGAACTGGTCGGCCGAGCCGACGGTTGCCTGATTGACGAATATCTTGCGCAGCGCGTCTTCCGACAACTCCGAACCGACCCGGATGACGATCCGGCTGGCCACCAGCAGCTTCGGATTGTCGATACGGATCTTCCAGACATTGGTCGAATGCCGCATGACAGGCAGCGCACGCGATTTGGGCTCGATGTAACGCAGGCTGAGGATGAGCGAGCGCAGCGCATCCGCCAGCGCCGAATAGGCAGGGCCAGGCGCCATGTGATCGTAGGCGGGCAACTCGCCCAGCCGCCGCGCGCTCGATCCGTAGGTCGCCATCGAACCGGCGAGGCCGGCAAGTTCCAGGTAAAGCTCGGCTGGATGGAACACATCCTGAGCCAGCATGTGGGCCAGCCG
>NZ_RZRW01000967.1:0-1401 GCF_003998745.1 Mesorhizobium sp. M7A.F.Ca.US.014.04.1.1
CCAGTGTTTGCGCCGGTTTCTCAGATCGGGAGCCGATGACCACGTCGACCTGCGCAATCCAAATTTCTTCGCGTCGGACTATATCGTCGTCGATCACGATGGGGTATTGTACCCTACCGACGAAGCTCGGATGCTTTCGCGTATAGGACGCGTTGATCTGTCGATTGGCACAGTTGCCGAAGGTCTTGATCAGACGAAAGTTCGGCTCCTGAACCACGCGTCGATCAACAACTTCGACGCCGACTGCATCCACTGCGTCTATCAACCCTTCTGCGGAACGGACGTCGTCGATGACCTGTCGCGGGACGGACGCGTTGATCTGGTTCGCAACGAGACCTGGTTCTGCAAGAGACACATTTCCCTTTTCGATAAGGTCGTCGAGGTAGTCAGTCGCCGCGACGATGCGGCGATCCGGTCGCTCGCCAGCTGGGCCCGCGTGCCATCGTGGGGGGATCACATGATCCCGGTGCATGTATGATCCCGCTTCGTCTCAAAATCGAAACCGATGTCGTAGATCCCTACGTTGTTCGCCTCAGGTCGTTCGAAGGATTGTCGGAGGACTGTAGCGATGCCGGTTCGCTGGACGCGACGTTGGAGAATGCCAGTGCGGAAAACGCCGACTTCGCCGGAGCGATGGGCAAGCTTCGTGTATTCGGCGTCGATCCGAGCGAGGTCAATGGTGATGTGATGTTTGTCGTGCCCTGGCGAGGGACGGCGCACCGCCTCATCCGAGCGAATTCCCGACACAACACCCTCTTGATCACGGAACGGTGCGATCAGCTCTGTTTGATGTGCTCTCAACCTCCGAAAGAGCGGCACATCGACATGTTTCCATTCTTCGAAACGGCCGTGCTCTTATCGCCAGGAAATTCGACCATCGGCATATCGGGAGGGGAGCCCACGCTCTTCAAATCGGAGTTGCTCGAGTTTCTGGACACAACAATGTCCGCCCGTCGCGACATCAATTTCCACGTCCTGACCAATGCCCAGCATTTTGACCGTGACGACGTCGTCAGACTTCGTCGTATGGACCTGGATCGTATCCTTTGGGGCATCCCTGTGTACTCAAGCGATCGTGATGTCCACGATCGCATCGTGGGGAAACCAGGTGCGTTCGACCAGGTTAGAAAAAGCCTGTCACTCCTTTGCGAGGCTGGCGCAAAGATTGAACTGCGCACAGTCCTTATGAAACCCAATGCTCCCAAGCTATTTGACCTGGCGAAGTTTGTGACGACCGCGCTGCCTTTCGTCGACAAATGGGCAATCATGCAGCTCGAAAACATTGGCTACGGCCGGCAGAATTGGAGCTCGTTGTTCTATGACAGTTCCAAGGGCTTCGACGTAGTCGGCAAGGCACTGGATTTTGCGATCAGCCGCGGGATCGAGACCAAGCTCTATAAC
>NZ_RZRW01000968.1:0-1400 GCF_003998745.1 Mesorhizobium sp. M7A.F.Ca.US.014.04.1.1
TGGCGCGTGCGGCCGAATACGCCCACAACCGCGAGGTCGGCGGCATCCACTATGCGTCCGTCGTCGAGATGGGCAGGATTTCCGGCAGCGTCATCGCCGCGGTCCTGCTCAACCGGGACGACTTCAAGGCCGAGTATGAAGTGGCCAGGGCCGAGCTTCGTTCGGATCTCGGCATGTAATCTTTGTCAATCGGATTAGACCAGAAAGGGGCGCTTCGGCGTCCCTTTTTTTGCTCATGGCCATGTCCGGAGGGCAGCTCGAAAAATAGTCCGTTGGCACGCCGACAACAGGTTGATATTCGATGCATCGAACGGTGGCGAGAAACTTGTCCCGCCATGGCCTTTGGAATTCGATGATGCGGCTCAGCGACTGTCACAACTTTTCCGATTACCGCCGCATGGCGCAGCAGCGGCTGCCGGGGCCGATCTTTAACTACATCGACGGCGCGGCCGACGACGAGGTCACCTATCGCCGCAACACCGAAAGCTTCGAGACCTGCGATCTGGTTCCCAACGTGCTGCGCGGGGTGAGCGAGGTCGACATGTCGGTGACGGTCATGGGCCAGAAGCTGGCGATGCCGTTCTATTGCTCGCCGACCGCCTTGCAGCGCCTGTTCCATCACCAGGGCGAGCGCGCGGTCGCCAAGGCCGCCGCCAAATACGGCACGATGTTCGGCGTGTCGTCGCTGGGCACCGTCAGCCTCGAGGAGGCGCGCAGCATCAGCAGCGGCCCGCAGGTCTACCAGTTCTATTTCCACCGGGATCGCGGTCTTAACCGGGCGATGATGCAGCGGGCAAAGGCGGTCGGGGTCGAGGTGATGATGCTGACCGTCGACAGCATCACCGGGGGAAACCGCGAGCGCGACAAACGAACCGGCTTTGCCATTCCCTTCAAGCTCAACCTTACCGGAATGGCGCAGTTCGCGCTCAAGCCGGCCTGGGCGATCAACTATTTCATCCATGAGGACTTCAAGCTGCCGCAGCTCGACGAGCATGTCGACATGGGCGGCGGCACGATGTCGATCAGCCGTTACTTTACCGAGATGCTCGATCCGTCGATGACATGGGACGACGTCGCCGAGATGGTCAAGCTCTGGTCGGGTCCGTTCTGCCTCAAGGGCGTCATGTCGGTGGAGGATGCCAGACGCGCCGTCGACATCGGCTGCAGCGGCATCGTGCTGTCGAACCATGGCGGGCGGCAGCTGGATGGCTCACGGGCGGCGTTCGACCAGCTTGCCGAGGTCGGCGATGCCGGTGGCGACAGGATCGACGTCATCATGGATGGCGGCGTGCAGCGCGGCACACACGTGCTGAAAGCGCTGTCGCTCGGCGCCAAGGCCGGCGGCGTCGGACGCTACTATCTGTTTCCGCTCGCGGCGGCCGGCCAGCCCGGCGTGGAGC
>NZ_RZRW01000969.1:0-1398 GCF_003998745.1 Mesorhizobium sp. M7A.F.Ca.US.014.04.1.1
CGATTATGGGCGTGGCTAAGAAGGATCAGGGGCGCGTCGGATATGCCTGGCTCTATGGGGTGCAAGCGCGCAAGGACGGAAGGGAGCGGGTCGTGCCGGAGTTCTGGAGGGAATATGCCGACGCCTGGTTGCAGGGCTTCGATGGCCAGTCCATCCAGGGTGCCGGCAAGGCCGAGCCCGTCGGCGATCAGATGGAAGCGGAGGTCGATGAAGCTGGGGTCAGCAAACTGTAGCTAACAGGCTAGAGCGGCTTGCCGGCGCGTACCATAGCTCGTGCGATCGCGAGCTCGGCTTCCGTCTTGGCATTCTCTTTCTGGTTCATGTTGTCGGCGGCAATGAGCCGCTTCAGCGCCCGCAATGTCTCACCCCGCGTCCAGCCCACCTCCAACATGCAATCGAGGATCGCCTGAAAGCCGGGCTCCATGGCCTCCTGGCAGTCTAGCGCGCGGTCCGCGTAGTCATGGTCATCCTGGTGTCTGGGCGAATCGATCATTCTTCACTCCATGTCCGGCACTTCGCCGTTGGTGAACAGCACTGTCGGCGGCCCATAGTCGCCAAGCGCCGGGTCGGCGTCGCGACTCCATGCTATGACACCGACGTGGTTTGAAGCCAGCGCCTTTGCCGTGCGGATCGCGCGGTCTTCGCTTTGCTGGTCGGTCGGGCCGTATGCGGTGAACAGGTCGCCATCCTCGCCGCGGTCGAACGCGACGACAACGATCAGCTTCGGCTTTTTCTGATCTGGCACATCGTCGGACACTCAGTGCGTCCTGCCGGAGCGGAGATGCATCTCGATCTTGTTGATTGCCTTGGTGAGGACATCGACAGCCTGCAGATTGACGGCGAAATCGAAGTTACCTTGCACCGTTTCGAATATCAGAACGCCGACCTTGGTCTCGGCGTCGCTCATCATGCCCATTCCAATGCCGGTCGGCATATAGGGTGGTTTTTCTGACATGGTCTCTCTCCTCAGATGCGGTGTGGGCTTGTCGGCAGTTCGGCCATCCGGCCGTGCGAACTGAAGTGGCCAAGCGCGATCGACAGATGATGGCGGCCATGAACCCGCTCACCACTATTCGAAATGCATCGACTGGCCGCGCATCATCGCCAGGGTCAGTGCGATTGCAGGATTTGCAGGCGGCTTCTCCATAAGCAAGGAACCGTCGAAGTCGCGCCACGCCGCCATGCGCAATTCGTCATCATCATCATCCCCGGCTGCCGGGTTGAAGACGTGAGCGTCGCAAGGATCTCGCTCAACCTCGATCGTCCAGTCCTTGAGCGCCTTGCGGGCCATTTCTTCCACCTGGGCAAGGTCGCTGGTGAAGAAGGGGATACGGTCGCCATCTTCCGAAAGCGGCTCGACCCGATCCAGCGTCGGCCGCTCAGGCACCCAACCAAGAA
>NZ_RZRW01000097.1:0-12397 GCF_003998745.1 Mesorhizobium sp. M7A.F.Ca.US.014.04.1.1
CGGTCGGCAGATGGGTGATGCGGGCGGCCGAATCGGTGGTGTTGACGTGCTGGCCGCCCGAACCCGAGGCGCGCATCGTGGCGATGCGGATGTCTTCGGCCCTGATGTCGATGTCGACCCCTGGCAGCTCGGCCTCGGCCAGCGCCCGCATCTCGGCGTCGGTGCCCCTGTCGGCAAGCATGGCTTCGAGGTCGGCCTGTTCATGCTCGGCCGCGCGCAGCGCCCTGACCTTGGCCACCATGTCCTGGATTTCGGCATATTCGGACGCCATGCGCACATAGGCGTCCGGCGCCGGGCCGGCCGACATCTGCGCTTCGAGCATCTCGAAACGCTTGACGACTTGATCCATACGATCGCGGGGCAAATTGACCATGATGAGGCTGCTATAACGGGATCGAACGGTCGTCGGCAAAGGCCTGCAGCAGCGCCCGCATCGGCAGGCCCTGTGCCGGAGCCATCAGATTGTCGTCGAAAAACGCCTTCAATTCGTCCAGCGGCAGTTCCGTCAGCATCGCCTTGACCGGCCCGATCGAGGCCGGCGACATCGAGATCGAGCGGAAACCGAGTCCGATCAACGCCATCGCCGAGATCGGCTTGCCGGCGAGTTCGCCGCATAGCGTCACCGGCGTGTGATTGCGGACGCCGGCCTCGGCGATCTGCTTGAGGACGCGCAAGAAGGGTGCCGACAGCGTGTCGAAGCGGTTGGCCAGTTGCGTGTTGCCGCGGTCGACGGCCATGACGAACTGGAACAAATCGTTCGAACCGACCGAGACGAAATCGACCGCTTTCATCAATTCATCGAGCTGGAACAGCAGCGACGGCACTTCAAGCATCGCCCCCAGCTTCAGGCTGGTCGGCAAATGATGGGCAAAGCGCGACAAATGCCGCACCTCGCGGTCGATGATCTCGCGTGCCTGGGTGATCTCGCCGAGTTCGGTCACCATCGGCAGCATCAGCTTCAGCTCACGCCCGCCGCTGGCCTTGAGCAAAGCGCGTATCTGGGTGCGCAGCAGGCCCGGCCGGTCGAGCGTCAGGCGGATCGCCCGCCAGCCAAGCGCCGGGTTCTCTTCCTGGATCGCGCCCTTGAAATAGGGCAGCACCTTGTCGCCGCCAATGTCGATGGTGCGGAAGGTGACGGGCTTGCCGCGCGCCGCTTCGAGCACGTCGCGGTAGAGCTTTTCCTGGGCCTCGGCCCGGGGAAAGGTGGAAGCGACCATGAATTGCAATTCGGTGCGGAACAGACCGATGCCGGCCGCACCCGCTTCGGCAAGCTGCGGCAGGTCGACGGCGAGACCGGCATTCATCAGCAAATCGACCTGGACACCATCCCTGGTCGTCGACGGCTTCTTGCGCAGTTCGCGGTAGACCTCTTGCCGGCGCGCCCTGAAACGCACTTTTTCGGCATAAGCGGCCTCGAGATCGGGCTGCGGCCGTAAATGGATCACGCCCTCCTCGCCGTCGACGATGATGGCATCGCCGTTTTCCGCCATGGAAACAGCGCCCTTCATCTGGCCGGCGACGGGGATGCCCATGGCACGCGCGACGATGACGACGTGGCTGGTCGCTGCACCGTCCTCGAGCACCAGCCCGCGCATCTTGTCGCGGGGATAATCGAGCAGTTCGGCAGCCCCCATCGAACGGGCGACGATGATGGCGTCCTTAGGCAGCGATGCCGCGACATCTTCCGGCCCGCGCCCCATCAGCTGGCGCAGCAGGCGGTTGGCGAGGTCGTCGAAATCGCTCATCCGCTCGCGCAGATAGGGATCGGTCATGTGCAGCATGCGGGCGCGCATGTCGCTCTGCACCTTTTCCACCGCCGCTTCGGCCGTCAGGCCGTTGCGGATCGCCTCTTCCAGCCGTCGCACCCAGCCGCGATCGTTGGCGAACATGCGATAGGCTTCCAGCACCTGGCGATGCTCGCCCTCGAAGGCGACGTCGCGGCGTTCCAGCATGTCGTCGATGGACAGCCTGAGCGAGCTGAGTGAGGTCTCCAACCGGCGAACCTCTTCCTCGCTGTCCTCGTTGAACAGATTGGTGACGACGATGCGCGGCTCGTGCAGCACGACATGGCCAAGCCCGACGCCTTCATTGAAGGACAGGCCGGTGAAGCTGACAGGACGGCGCAGATCGAGTTCGAGGCCGGGCCGGGTCAGCCGCGCCAGATCGCCGGTGGCGATCATCTCGGCGATCACCATCGCCGTGGTTTCCAGCGCCTCGACCTCGTCGTCGCGGTAGTGGCGCATGGTCTTGTTCTGCACCACCAGCACGCCCAGCGTGCGCCCTGCCCGCAGCACCGGCACGCCCAGGAACGAGTTGTAGATCTCTTCCCCGGTCTCCGGCAGGTAGGCGAAGGCAGGGTGTTCCTGCGCATTGGACAGGTTGAGCGGCCGCGCGCTGGCGGCGATGGTGCCGACCAGGCCTTGGCCCAGCCGCAACTGCGCCAAATGGACGGCGTTCGGGTTCAGGCCTTCGGTGGCGTAGAGTTCGAGCACCGAATCGGCACGCAGCACATAGAGCGAGCAGACTTCCGCGACCATGTTGGAGGCGATGTCGCGCACAATCCGGTCAAGCCGCTCCTGCGGCTCCAGCGGCTCCTGCATGAGCTCGCGGAGCCGTTTGAGCAAAACGCGCGGGCCACTGGCCTGATCACGCATCGCGGCTTGTTCTCCAATGGGCATTCTGCCCGCCGCAGTTTCCACCGCGACCGGCGCACACGCAACAACTCAAATCGTTCTCGCTACTGCTTATCCAGACCGTAGACGGAATGCAAAGTACGAACCGCAAGTTCCGTATACGGGCCGTCGATCAGGATCGAAATCTTGATCTCCGAGGTCGTGATGGCGCGGATGTTGATCGATTTGTCGGCCAGCGCCTTGAAAGCGGTGGCGGCGACGCCGGCATGGCTCCTCATGCCGATGCCGATGACCGAAACCTTCGACATGCCGGCTTCCGACTGCACGACATCGTAGCCGATCGAGGCCTTGAGGCGTTCAAGCACGGCCAGCGCCTTGTCGACATCGCCCGACGGCACGGTAAAGGTCATGTCGGTGAACTTGCCGTCCTCGGAAATGTTCTGGACGATCATGTCGACATTGATGTTGGCCGCGGCCAGCGGCCCGAAGATGCCGGCGGCAACGCCCGGCCGGTCGCCGACCCGGCGCAGTGAAATCTGCGCTTCGTCCTTGGCGTAGGCAATTCCGGTGACGACCTGCTGTTCCACGATCTCTTCCTCGTCGCAAATGAGCGTTCCGGGCGGATTGAGCAAATCCCCCATTCCGGGCGCATCGGGATCGTCGAAGGACGACCGCACGAAGGTACGCACCCTGTGCACCATGGCAAGCTCGACCGAACGCACCTGCAGAACCTTGGCGCCGAGCGAGGCCATTTCAAGCATTTCCTCGAACGAGATCTTGGCCAGCCGCCGCGCCTTGGGCTCGATGCGTGGATCGGTGGTGTAGACCCCGTCGACATCGGTGTAGATGTCACAGCGATCGGCTTTGACCGCCGCGGCGATGGCGACAGCACTGGTGTCGGAGCCGCCGCGGCCGAGCGTGGCAATACGATTGTCCGGGCCGATGCCCTGGAACCCGGCAATCACCGCCACCTGGCCCTCGCCGAAGCGCTTGATCAGGAACGCACCGTCAATGTCGAGGATGCGCGCCGCCCCATGCGCATTATCGGTCTTGATCGGGATCTGCCAGCCCTGCCAGGAGCGGGCGTGCACGCCCATGTTCTGCAAAGTGATGGCCAGCAGGCCGGCCGTGACCTGCTCGCCGGAAGCGACGACCGCATCATATTCGCGTGCGTCATGCATCGGCGAGGCCTCACGCGTCCAGCCGACCAGTTCGTTGGTCTTCCCGGCCATCGCCGAAACGACCACCGCCACCTCATGGCCGGCGTCGACCTCGCGTTTGACGTGACGCGCCACGTTGCGGATGCGGGCGATGTCGGCGACGGAGGTTCCGCCGAATTTCATCACGATGCGCGCCATGGGAGCGAAATGCCTTTGCCTGAAGCCGGATCCCAGCCAAAAGCCGGAATCCCGAAAAGCGGAAGGCCGGCTGACGCCGGCCGCTGAATGCGCGGCCTCCTTAGCCAAATGACGAAGGTTTCGCAAGGCTGGCGGCCAATTGCCGGCTCCAGAAGCCGGCATATTGCCTTCCGCCCCGGCGCCGCCTACGAAATGCTGCCTGCGGGGAATTCTTTTGGTTCGGCATAGCAGATGATGATTGCTCGGTTTCGACGTGCCATGCGATGGCAATCGCTCCCGCTTGTCGCAGGCTTTGCGGTGCTGGCGCTTATTGTCGGCAGCCGTGCCATGCTGGTCGAGGAACAGCGGGCCAACCGCGCCGCCGCGCGCGAGGCAATCGAATATCAGCAATTGCTTTCGGGTCTGCTTTCTCTGGCACAGGAAGCCGAGAACGGCCAGCGTGGCTACCTGCTGACCGGCGAGAAATCCTATCTCGAACCCTATCGGAGCGCTGTCGGCGCCATTCCGGGGCAACTTGCCCGTATCGACAGCTTGACCGCCCCCGACGACCAGTTCGTCCAGCCGATCAACCACATCAAGGACGCGCTTTCGCAAAAGCAGGCTGAACTGGCCGAGACGATTGCCCTGTACGACCAGGGCAATGCGACGAAAGCGCTGGATCTGATTCGCAGCGGCCAGGGCAAGGCAGTCATGGACGAAATCCGAACCAGCATGGATACGGTCCGACGCATCAGCGCCGCAGCCGTCGCCGCGCGCGACGCGCATACCGACCAGGTCGAGACCTGGCTACGCATCGGTTCGGTGGCGGCACTGCTGGCGATCTTCCTGCTTGCCGGCTACGCGATCAGGGAATCGCGCCGCCGCTTCCTTGAGGTGGCGGTCGCCCAGGAGGAGTTGGTGCGCAAGAACGTCGCGCTCGGCAGAGAGATCGAGACACGTGAAAAGGCAGAATCCCAGATCCGCCAGATGCACAAGATGGAGGCGGTCGGCCAGCTTACAGGCGGCATCGCCCACGACTTCAACAACATGCTGGCGGTGATCATCAGCGCCATGAACCTCGCCCAGCGCAAGCTGGCGCGCGGCGAGCACGACATCGCACAATTCATCGACGCGGCGATCGATGCCGCGACCCGTGCCGCCAATCTGACGGCCCGGCTGCTCGCCTTCTCGCGTCAGCAGCCGCTGGCGCCGCAGATCGTCGACGCCAACCGCCTGCTGACCGGGATGTCCGACCTGATCCGTAGGGCACTCGGCGAAACCATCCGCATCGAAACGGTGCTGGCGGGAGGCTTGTGGAAAACCCATGCCGACCCGAGCCAGATCGAGAACGCCGTTCTCAACCTGGCCGTCAACGCCCGCGACGCCATGGGCGATGACGGCAAGCTGACCATCGAGACCGCCAACAGCCATCTCGACGACAGCTACGCCGCCGCCCATGCAGAAGTCGCGGCCGGCCAGTATGTGATGATCGCCGTCAGCGATACCGGTTCGGGCATGACCCCCGATGTCATGGCCAAGGCCTTCGAACCCTTCTTCACCACCAAGCCGGTCAACAAGGGCACCGGCCTTGGATTGAGCCAGGTGTTCGGCTTCGTCAAACAGTCGGGCGGCCACGTCAACATCTATTCCGAGCCCGGCGAAGGCACGACAATCAAGATCTACTTGCCGCGGTATTTCGGCGCCGAAGAGCCGGCCGTGCCCACCGGGCGCGGCGACAACTCCGCCGCACCGGTCGCCGAAACGATCCTTGTCGTCGAGGATGATGCCCGCGTGCGGGTCTCCACCACCGAGGCCATACGCGAACTCGGATACACCGTCATTGATGCCGCGAGTGGCGAGGAAGCGTTGCAGAAACTGGCGGAAAACCCGAAGGTCGCCCTGCTGTTCACCGACATCGTCATGCCCGTCATGAACGGCCGCAAGCTGGCGGAAGAGGCCGTTGCCCGCATGCCGCTGCTGAAGGTGATCTTCACCACCGGCTTCACCAGGAACGCCGTGGTCCACAACGGCGTGCTCGACCACGACGTGCATTTCCTCGCCAAGCCCTTCACCATCGAGCAACTGGCAGCGAAACTGCGTGACGTGCTTGGCACGACGCAGGTCGCAGCGGACTGATCACAATCGCTTCAGCCTGACGCAGCCGCGCGTCTCCAAAGGCCGGGATAGTCGACAACGAAGCCGTGCGGCGAGACGTTGAGGGTCTCGTCATAGCCGAACACCGGCGCGGCATAGGCATAGCGAACCGTGTCGAGACGCCGATAGGTCTGATCGAGGCGCACCAGGCTCAGTTCAGGGAAAGTCAGGTAGGCGGCCGGGGCAGGCGACGCTTCGCCGATCCCGAGGCCATACCGGCGGATCGCCAGCAGGTTCGATGCCGGTGTGAAGCCAAGATCGACGTCGACAAGACCGTCGACACCCTGCTGGACTTCGCCGTTCAGCGTCCACTGGCCGTTGAAATCGCGTTCGATCGCATAGTGCAGCTGGCGCGTGCCGAGAAAGCCTTCGACAAGCGCCGCCCGCGTGTGCCAGCCGGCATCGCAATTCACCCCGTAGGCGAGGCAGCACGGCTTGCCGTCCTGGATGAAGATGGCTTGTCCCTTGAGGCTGTGCCCGCCATCGGTCTGCGCAAGCAGACAGGCATCATGCCCCTCCACGTCCAGCCGATGCCAGAGGATCGAAGCCGTCATTGCTGTCATCGTCACCTCCTTCGAGTTCAAAACGATGATGTGTTCCTTCGCCCGCCAGGCCAATTGTGTTTCACCGCAGCGCACTCCAGCTGACATGCCCTGACAGAATCCGGCTCCCTGCCGGCAGAGGAAAATTGTTGCCTTGACATTCGCGGCTTCACGCCCGACTTCCTAGCGCATGACCCCGAAATCGAAGTCGATTTCGGAAAGGATCATGCGCAGAATCTAAAGTGCTACAGCGTCCTTTGCGCGTCCAAGAGGACGCGCGGCGCTGTAGTGTCGAGGAGACCAACTATGCCAGAGCCCCGACGATCGACGATCGATGCCGGAGAAGTGGAACGCTTTTCCGCCCTTGCCGCCGAATGGTGGAACCCGAACGGCAAGTTCCGTCCCCTGCACAAATTCAATCCGGTCCGGCTGGCCTATATCCGCGACCAGATAGCGACGCGCTTCGGCCGTGACCCACGCGCTGCAAGGCCTTTCGAGGGACTGCGCATCCTCGACATCGGTTGCGGCGGCGGACTTTTGTGCGAGCCGATGGCGCGGCTTGGCGCCGAGGTTGTGGGCGCGGATGCCTCCGAAACCAACATCGAAGTGGCCAAGCTGCACGCCGCCGAAGGCAATGTCAGCGTCGACTATCGCGCCACGACGGCCGAGGACCTTGCCGACGCCGGCGAGAAATTCGACGTCATCCTCAACATGGAAGTGGTCGAGCATGTCGCCGACATCGACCTGTTCGTCGCCAAATGCGGCGAGATGGTGCGGCCCGGCGGCATCATGTTCGTGGCCACCATCAACCGCACGCTGAAGGCGCTGGGCTTAGCCATCATCGGCGCCGAATATGTGCTGCGCTGGCTGCCGCGCGGCACCCACCAGTTCGGCAAGCTGGTGCGCCCGGAAGAGCTCGAAAAGGCGCTTGGCGGCGCCGGCCTGACCATCATCGACCGCACCGGCGTCACCTACAATCCGCTGGCCGACCGCTGGGCGCGGTCGAAGGACATGGACGTCAACTACATGGTCCTGGCGGAAAAAGGCTCGGTCTGATCTATTCAGAATTCAGCGGCCTGTAGCCGCCGCGCCAGTAGATCAGCGCCTGGCCGGCATCGGACGTGCGCACGGCCTCGACCGAACCGATGACGATGGAATGCGTGCCGCGATCGATCATTTCATCGAGGCTGCAGTCGAATGCGGCCACCGCATCCGAAAGCAGCAAAGCTCCGGTCTTGAGCGTCACCCATTCGGCGCCCTCATAGCGGTCCTTGCCCTTGATGCCGCCGAAGCCGGAGAACCGCTCGGCCACGCGCTGATGCTGGGGGCCAAGCGAGTTGACGCCGAAATGCCGGTAGCGTTCGATCACCGGCCAGGTCGACGATGACCGGTTGACACAGGCGATCACCTTGGGCGGCTCGGCCGACAGCGAGACGACCGAAATGACCACCAGACCGGAGCGATCCTCGCCGGTGCCGGCGGTGATGACGCTGACATTGCCGACGATCAGCCGCATCGCGGCGCGAAAATCAGCTACATCGACGGCAGTCCCCTCGGATGTCTTCGGTTCGGTCATGGCTTGCTCCAGAGCACGATTCCAAAAAGGGAAAGGTCCTCGGAAAAGACCACGCTCAAACAAGAAGATAAAGCAGATCTGGATACAAATTCAGGTGAGATCGGCTCCAGGCGCGAAGGCAGTTCGGATCCCCTGCGACCGCTCACGCCTTCTGGCTTTGTGCCCTGGTGGTGATGAACACGCCGGCAGTGATGATGAGCGCGCCTGCCCAGGTCAGCAGTTGATAGTGCTCGCCGAGGAAGAGGGTTCCGGCAAACAGGCCGACGGCCGCCGCCACATAACCGATCTGGCTGAGATAGACCGGACCGCCGACCGCCTGCAGCCGGAAGAAGAACGCGAACATCGCCGATGCCGACGCAACCTGCGCGACGACGACCAGCGGCACGCCGCCGAGTGGGACGAAAGCTTCGCCGCCGAACAGGAGGAGAATGCCGGCAAGCAGCATCGCCGCCGACGCCAGATGGCTGCCGACGGCAAGCTCGATCGGGCCGGTACCGTCCGGCCAGTCGACCGTGCGATAGATGTTGCCGGCGGCAAGGCTGACCGGGATGAGCAACCCCATCGCCACCCAGAACAAATCGGCCGGCTGGCCGGCCTCGCCGCGCGTCACCGCGACCATGACGGCGCCGACGAAGCCGACGGCGATGCCGGCAATGCCCAGCATGTTGGGGCGCCGGACACGCAGCAGGATCGAGAACACCAGCGTGATGACCGGCGACAGCGTGAACATGATGCCGGTGTAGCCGGCGCCCAGATGCGGGATGGCCGAGAACATCAGGAGATTGGGGACAGCATAGGACACCGCGGCGGTGACGAAGAAATAGCGCAATTTGTGCGCGGTGAGCCGGACCCGCTTGCCGCGAGCCAAGAGCATGCACAGCAAGACCCCGCCGGCGCCGAGCGAGATGACGAAGGCCCAGACCATGGCCGGCACGCCGGCAGCCGTGGCGAGCTTGCCGAACGGCAGCGTCAGGCCGAGCAGGCCGCCGGTGACGACCAGCAGGCCGAGCGCCGAATCCCAGAGAAGCTTCATTGACCGAATCCTGTAGCGCGGCTCTTGGCCGGCATTGCATCTTGCAGTAAGATAACGGAAAGATTCTTAACGTCAAGATAAATGATGGTGAGACAGTTGGACAGGGCAGCACGGGCGATCGAGCAATGGAAGCGGGAACGACCCGATCTGGACGTCTCGCCGATGGGTGTGCTCGGGCGGCTGAACGAGGCCGCCTCGCTGATCGCCCGCGAGCGCCTGGCGCCGTTGTTTGCCCGTTATGGATTGCAGTCCGGGGAATTCGACGTGCTGGCAACGCTGCGCCGCTCTGGATCACCCTACGCCCTGACGCCGACCGCCCTCTATGAAGCGACGATGGTGACGTCAGGCGCCATGACCAACCGGCTCGACCGGCTCGAAACGTCCGGATTGATCCTGCGCGGGCCGCACCCCAACGATCGGCGCGGCATTGTCGTGCGGCTGACCGAAAAGGGTCTCGCGTTGATCGATGAGGCTATTGCCGCCCATGTTGCCAACGAGCATGAGATTCTTTCCGGCCTGACACCGGCCGAACGGGAGACGCTCTCTCGGCTGCTTGAGAAATTGATCGGGAGCGTGAGCTAAGCCGGGTCAGTTCGTAGGCTGCGGCGAGAACCGGCGCCGGTGTTTCCAGCGGCGGTATGATACGGTGAGGTCGACAAGCCGGGTCGGCATGTTGAGGTAGAGCAGAGCATCCCGCAAACCGCTGAGATAGCGCTCACTCATCGCCTTGTCGGAAAAGTCCGGCATGGCCTCGAGTGTCGCTTCGGCTTGCTGGCTCCGGCCCTTTCCGGTCGGCAATCTGGCCGCAAAGGCTATTTCTCGACGCAGACAGACCTGCTCCACGCGATCCCGCAGCGCCTCTTCGTAGCCGATACCACATCGCATAAGCCGCGCGTGGGTGGCTTCATGGACGATAATCGAAGCGACCAATTCCGGCGTCGTCCTTTCGCTGATGATATGGCGCTCGTCCAATTCGCATGCCTTGGAAGAGTTTGCCCATTGCGCGACGGAAGCAGGAAGGGTTGTGACAAATACCTGTCTTACGTCACCAAGCAGCCGTCTGTAGCGCACTGGATCAAAATCACGAATAAGCTGAAGCGCCTCGACGATCTTGTCGGTGCCCTTGTCGCTGATGATGAGCAACCCGTCGATCGTTCGGGTACCGCTAAGCTTGACGGCGCCCCAGCGGGCCAATCGGCCAACGACGGCTCTTATGCTGCGTCGCGGCTCAATCGCTTCTGGGTCGCGCAAAGCTCCCTCGGAACTCAGTTGCGGTCGTCCGGAAACACCGGGATCGGCATGAACTCGACGCCGTCCTCGACCAGGCTCTTGGCTTCGTCCAGCGTCGCCTCGCCATAGATGCCACGCGGGTCGCTCTCGCCGAAATGGATCTTTCGCGCTTCCTCGGCGAACTTGTCGCCGACATAATCGGCATTCTCGCGCACCTTCTCGGCCATCGCCTTGAGCTGCGCCAAAGCCTGCTTCTGCGCCTCGCCCATGGCCAGCGCTATGGTTTCCTGCTTGCGCGCCGTGGAGACGGCCGGCGCCATCAGTGCTTTCTGCACCTTGTGCGAACCGCAGCTCGGGCAATCGACGAAGCCGCGCTTCTTCTGGGTGTCGAAATCGTCGTTGCTGCGGAACCAGCCTTCGAATTCGTGCTCGTGCTCGCAGATCAGGGCAAAACGGATCAAGAGGCTGCACCCCTGAGCCGCGGCGCCTCGCCCGAGCCGGCATTGACGGCGAAATCCCGCGCATTCCTGAGATTGGGGATCTTCTTGCGCGCGGCAAGCGACTGCGCCGGGTCGATCTCGGCGACGATCACCGCCGGTTCGTCATGCGCGGCTTCCGCAATGATCCGGCCCCACGGATCGACGATCAGCGAATGGCCGTAAGTCTCGCGGCCGTCTTCATGCAAGCCGCCTTGCGCGGCGGCGACGACATAGGCGCCGTTCTCGATGGCGCGGGCCCTGAGCAGCACGTGCCAGTGCGCCTCGCCGGTCTGGCGGGTGAAGGCAGCCGGTACGGAAAGCAGGTCTGCGCCGGCCAACGCCTCGGCGCGGAAGAGTTGCGGAAAGCGCAGATCGTAGCAAACGGCGAAGCCGAGCTTTGCACCCTCGATGTCGGTGACGACGGCCTCGGTTCCCGGTTCATAGGCGGCGGACTCACGCCAGCTCTCGCCATTGTCGAGATCGACGTCGAACATGTGGATCTTGTCGTAGGCGGCGAGCGCAGCACCATCCGGCCCGAACAGCAGCGCCCGGTTGGCGAGCTTGCCGTCGGCGCGCAGAATGGCGGTCGAGCCGATATGCAGGAAGATGCCGAGCTCCTTGGCCAGCCTGCGCGCGGTCGCGACGACGATGTCCTTGTCCTCCGACGTGAACGATGCGGCGCGAGCTTCCTTGTCGCGGATCAGCGCCCCGGTCATTTCCGGCGTCTGGATGTAGGTGGCACCTAGGCTGGCTGCTTCACGCACCAGCCGTTCGAGATCGACGGCGTTGCGCTCGGGGCTCTCGCCCGAACGCATCTGGATCGCAGCGGCCTTGAAAACACCCATCGTCATTCCCTCAATTCGTCGCGCCGTTGGCGAGCAATTTGTCCAGCCGGCCTTCGGCCTCCAGCTCGTGGAGGTCGTCACAGCCGCCGACATGCGTATCGCCGATGAAAATCTGCGGAAAGGTCGTGCGGCCATGCGCCCGGGAGATCATCTCCTGGCGCAATTCCGGCGAGAAGGAGGCATCGTGCTCGGTAAAGGCGACGCCCTTGCGCTCGAGCAGCCGCTTGGCTGCCGTGCAATAGCCGCACATCATGCGGGTGTAGATCGTGACATCGGTCATGACGAATTTCCGCTGTTCGTTGCCGACTTATATAGTCGCGGACTCGTCCGCCCGAAAGTCCCCCGGCAACACACGCGCAAAGGTCAGCACGTCGACGGCGGCCGCACCTCCCCTTTTCAGCGCCTTGGTGTCGGAACGCACCGTGGCGCCGGTGGTGTAGACATCGTCGATCAAAAGCACCCTGCGGCCGGCGATCTCGATTTCCGCCTCGGCAGGCACCCGGAACGCGGCCCGCACATTCTCCTCGCGTTCGCCGCGCTCCAGCCCGACCTGCTGGCGGGGGAGTTT
>NZ_RZRW01000097.1:12407-13662 GCF_003998745.1 Mesorhizobium sp. M7A.F.Ca.US.014.04.1.1
TTCACGCGCCGCGCCGCCGACGGGGCGAAGGGCAATCCGCTAAGTGCCGAGACCGCCCTTGCCAGTTCCGCCGACTGGTTGAAGCGCCGCCTGAAAAACCGCCGCCAGTGCAGCGGCACCGGCACCACCACATCCGCCTCGGCGATGAGATCGGCACCCGCACGCATCATCCAGCGCGCCATCCAAGGTGCCAGATCCGTGCGATCCTGGTATTTCAACCCTTGCACCATCTGGCGCGCAACGCCGGAATAGGCGACCGCCGCCCGCGCCCGCTCGAAAGGCGGCGGATCGGCAATCGCCTCGGCCGACAGAAAGCCTTCGCCCATATGGTGGGTGAACGGCGTACCCATGACAGGGCACCATGGCCGCTCCAGCAGCCTGAGCTTCGGCCAGCAGGCGCCGCACAGCACGCCCGGTTGCGAGACATGCCGGCGGCAACCGGCGCAGACCGGCGGAAACAGCATCCGCGCCGGCCAGCCGACAACCGACCGGGCCAGGTTCGTGATCCCGATAGACTTGATCTTGGGCATCGGATCGGCCACGTGGTTGCTCCTGCGCGCCACTATATCAACGATCTCGGAGCGTGGACAAACAAAGGATCTGCCCGTTGCAGCCAATAATGGATACCTCTCTGTGGCTGACGCACAAGCGGCGCGCGCTTGCCCGTCCGGTCGACGGCGCGGACTTCCTCATGCGCCGCACGGCCGAGGACCTTGCCGAACGGCTGGGCGCCGTCGAGCGCCGGTTCGGCAAGGCGGCCGTGCTGTTTTGCCAGACGCCGGCGGCGGCCGAAACGCTCGCCGAAAGCGGCAAGGTCGCCGACATTGTCCGCGTCGAGACGGATACGGCTTTCCTGAGCGGTGGCGATGCCGGCCTGATCGCACCGCTCGAAACCGTGCCGTTCGAGTCGGAAAGCCTCGATCTGGCGGTGTCGCTCTTGTCGCTGCAGGCCATGAACGACATCCCAGGCATGCTGATCCAGATCCGCCGTGCGTTGCGGCCGGATGGGCTTTTCCTCGGCGCCTTTGCCGGCGCCGGTACGCTTTTCGAGTTGCGCGAAAGCCTGCTTGCGGCCGAGACCGAGCTTTACGGCGGCGCCAGCCCGCGTGTCGCGCCGTTCACCGACGTGCGCGATGCCGGTGCGCTGCTGCAGCGCGCCGGTCTCGCTCTGCCGGTCGCCGACGTCGAGACGGTGACGGTGCGCTATGCCAGCCTGTTCAACCTGATCGCGGATCTGCGGGCCATGGGCGAGACC
>NZ_RZRW01000970.1:0-1387 GCF_003998745.1 Mesorhizobium sp. M7A.F.Ca.US.014.04.1.1
GCTTGATCCTGATCCTCTTCTCCCAGGTCCCGGTATCCTTGTTGCGAACCTGGGTAATGTGTTGTCTGCCGAAGATTGCTGCATCGGACAGTCGCAAACCTGTGAACATGAAAATCGCCAGCGCCATACGAGCCATAGTGCCGCGCGCATGCCGTTTCTCATACTGGACGATCTCCGACACTTCCCAGGTGTGGAAACCTTCGCCATTGCCCGAAGTCAGGCGCTTTATTCCGTTTGCCGGATTGACCTCGACCATCTCGGCATCCTTGGCCCAAGCGAACATTGCGCTAATGGCTTTTGTAATATTGTTGGCTGCCCCCGGAGCGTCTGACCGGGTATCACGGAGCTCCTTGACGTGAGCCCGCTTCATGGCCGCGAATGGTAATGAACCCTTCGTCGAGAAGTCCGGATTGACTGGCCCGCTCAGCGGGTGAGGCAGGTTGCAAACGCCCTCGAGTATTGTTCGTCGTCGAAGCATCGTGCCTTCGCCGACCCCTGCCCCACCGCGCCGGAAATACTCCTGGCAAAGCCACATCAGGCTGCCGCGAGGGGCCACTGGCCTGGCTACAGGCCTGACCACATTCTGAGCCGAAGCATAGGGAACGCCATCTCGCGCGCAGCGCACTTCTTCGTGGAACTCGGCTGAACCCGGCTTTTCTCGCAGACGGATCTTTTTTCTACCCGGTGCGCGGAAGTACAGCCGGATATTGCCGTGCCGATCCCTGTCTTCGACAACGCCTTTCAGATTGAATTTCACCATGGTGCTCGCCACGTCCATCACCTGCGATCCCAAGGATTATCGCTGGAGGACACGCCGTCAAGTTTGCTGTTGCGGTGTGGTAGCCGCCCGAATGCCTCTGCCAGTTCCTCCACATCCCAGACATAGCGCTCTTTGCTGGGCATCCGCGGTTGTGGCATACGGCCATCCGCGACCATCTGGTCGAACGTCGTTGGACTGACGCCGATAGCTACCGCTGCCTGTTCTCGATTAATGCCGAACAGCAGGAGCCCGCCAAGTGCGCGTTTCATTGCTTTTCTCGCTGCACATCGCCTCGCGGGCTGAGTTCCGCGACAGTGGAGCATTCACCTAAGAAGCAATCACGCTACCCTTTCCTTGCAATGCCTGGAATGGATCTGTCCGGCCAATGCGGCAAACGGCGGTAACGGCGTGAAAATAGGATAGCAGACCGCGGCTGCGGGGGTTCGAGTGCTATCGTCGGCATGCTGCTTGACAGCAAGTTGAAGCCATTGTTCGTGGCAAGGATGGATGGGGAAGATACCTAAATGTAATCAATTAGTTACGACATTCGTCGTGGAAAAATCTCACACGAAAGTCCTGCTTCCTTTCTTTTTTCGAACTTTTTTGGTCGTGTCCTAGGCCGAACTA
>NZ_RZRW01000971.1:0-1385 GCF_003998745.1 Mesorhizobium sp. M7A.F.Ca.US.014.04.1.1
GATCTGGATGCCGGCGGTCTGCAGGTCCCGGTCCTTGATGCCGGCGGACTTCATCGCCGCGATCACGGCGGCCATGGCGTCATTGTTGGCGTCGAGCGCGGCGCGCGCGGTCTTGGCCTCGCGCATGACGCTCAGCGTCAGGACCGCCAGATCGGGGGCCACGGTTGCTTCGCCTTCGCCCGACACGATGATGCGGGGCGGCGTCGGCAGATCGGTGGCTCCAGCCATCGCCGGAAAAGCGATTGCAGCGGCGAGCGCGAGAGGCAAAAGATGTCTGGTCATGAAAATCTCCTTGGTCTGCGATCAAGTCGCAGACGTCGCGTAGAGCGCGATTATGGGTTGATTTGGGCGATCTGGGGAAGCCCGTCGGGAAAGCCTTGTGCCGCGATGCGAAAAACATTAATCCAGCCCGCGTGGGGCCTGTAGCTCAATGGTTAGAGCCGGCGGCTCATAACCGCTTGGTTGGGGGTTCGAGTCCCTCCGGGCCCACCATTACCGTTAGGTCCGTTCCGGACACATAGGTTACGGTTTATACCGGAGACATGGGTAACACTTTTGGCCCGAAGGGGTTTTGGAGTGGTTCGAGCCTGCATGTCTCATCGTCGAAATATCCCAAATCATAGTCCATGAAGCTAGCCAGCCAGATATGGTCCTCGACCTGTTTGATTCCGACGGTCTGGCCGGCAAAGACAAGGCTGAGGTTGATCTTCTTGCGGTTATAGCAGATGCGGCCGCAGGTGGTGACGGTGACGGCCTTGTCGTGAAACGGGTGGTCGAGATCGGGCAAGCCGGTGTAGGGACGCGTTGAGGGCGTGTAGCGCTCGGCCGGGCAGTCCATGTCGAGCGCCTGGTGCGGGCGTTGTGAGTTGAACTCGTCGATGAAGTCATCGAACCTGGCCTGCTGTTGAAGGAAATTGGCGCCGGCCGGTTTGGTGGTCTCCTTCTTGAGGGTGAGGTGCATGCGCTCATGGCGGCCATTCTGCTGCGGACAGCCCGGCTTGATGCGCTCGATGTCGATGCCCAGGCGCAGCCACCAGACCGACAGTTTGCTGAGATTGAACAGCGCGTTGGGGCTGGCGAAGGGAACGCCATTGTCGGTCCTGATCGCGCTGGGCAGGCCGAACTCTTTGAAAACGCTTTCGAACACGGTGAAGGCATAGGCTTCCTTGGTGGTCGAGAGCGCCTCGCAGGCGATGAGATAACGGCTGGCGAAGTCGGTGATGGTCAGCGGATAGCAATAGCGCCGATCGGCGAGCATGAACTCGCCCTTGTAGTCGGCACACCAAAGATCGTTAGGGCGACAGCCGTTTGAAAGTGGTGTCCCCGTCGCCCTGTTGCGCCTGCGCTTGCGGCGCTCGACCATGCCGTGGCGGTCGAGCACGGCA
>NZ_RZRW01000972.1:0-1383 GCF_003998745.1 Mesorhizobium sp. M7A.F.Ca.US.014.04.1.1
ATTGCCGACCGCGAACCCGCCGAGCAGAAGCTGCTGGAACCAGCCACCGACCAATGGGATGGCCGTGAAAAAGTTGGTAATGACGGTGGCTCCCCAGAACGACATCTGTCCCCAAGGCAGCACATAGCCCATGAAGGCGATCCCCATCATCAGCAAGAGGTTGGTGCAACCGAGCACCCACAGCAGCTCACGCGGCGCCTTGTAAGAGCCGTAGTAGAGCCCGCGGCAGATATGGATATAGGCGGCAATGAAGAAGAAGGAGGCGCCGTTCGCATGGAGAGAGCGCAGCAGCCATCCCGAATTCACGTCCCGCATGATCTTCTCGACTGAATTGAAGGCCAGCCCGGTATCCGGAGCGTAATGCATGGCCAGCACGATCCCGGTGAGGATCTGCGAAGCCAGCATGACCGTGAGAATGCCGCCGAACGTGTAGGCGTAGTTCAAATTGCGCGGGACGGGATAGACGATGAAGCTATCGTGCACCAACCTCGGAAGGGGCAGGCGGGCGTCGAACCAGCGTTCGATACCGGTCTTGGGCGTATAGGTCGAATGTTTGTCGCTCATCGAAACGCCCCCCTCTCAGCTGATACGGATTCTGGTGTCGGCAATGAACTGGAACACGGGTATCGCCATGTTCTCGGGCGCTGGGCCTTTGCGGATGCGGCCGGCAGTATCGTATTGCGAGCCGTGGCACGGGCAGAGCCAGCCCCCGAACTCGCCTTGCTGACCAACGGGGATGCAGCCGCTATGCGTGCAGACCTGGACCATCACGATCCAGGCTTCCTTGCCCGGCGCCGTGCGGTTGGTGTCGATTGCCGGCGCATCGGCCGGCAGATTGGCGTTACGTGCGATCGGGTCCTTGAGCACGGCCAAGCTTACAGCTTTGCCGTCCTCAATTTCCTTCTCGGTGCGGTTGCGAACGACGACGGGTTTGCCGCGCCATTGCACGACCAGCGACATTCCCGGCATCAGCGAGGAGACGTCGACTTCGACCGTGGCCAGTGCCTCGGCGGGCAATGCGGTGGTGCCTGTTTCAGTTGGGGAAAGCTCGGTCATGATGATGACGACTCCTCTGATTGGGAAAGCTGCTTCAGTGCGTCGGCGTGCAGTCGGGAAACCCGGCTGCGGCCTCTCGCCTTTCGCGTTTGCTCATTTCGCGTTGAACTATGCCGGCCGTGGCGGGATGTGGGCCATCGTGCCAAGGGCACGTGCGTCCAATACTTTCGTTTATGGTTCCTGAGCGAAGGACTACCGGCCTGTCGAGGACGCCAGGTGTGGTGGTTCTGAAGCCTTGCTGTTGTCTTTCCCCGCTTGAGCAGGATTTCGGCCTCGGACGCGGCAATCGCAGAACGATTGCTTAGCTTGATCATACCTCGGCATAGG
>NZ_RZRW01000973.1:0-1380 GCF_003998745.1 Mesorhizobium sp. M7A.F.Ca.US.014.04.1.1
CTACCGGGTCATCCGCGTCGAGGACGCCGACACGGAAGGCAACGACGCCGAAATCCCCGAGCTCTTCAGCCTGGGTCAGAACCGCGGTAGTGGTTGGGTCTATTCGACCGAAAGGCGCCCTCGCCGCGCGATGGAGGAGGAGCGCCGCGAAGGTCTGACGCGAACGTCCTATACCGGGGATGACGTTTTCCTGGCCGTGTCCCGGCCGCTCGTAAGGCCGGCGACCCGGCCGCTGAAGCGGCTCGACGTGATGGCGCTTTGCACCAATCGTGATCTGCCGATCCTCGATGACAATCCGACGTTGACGTTAGAGGCCGGCGACCCGGTCGAAACCGTGAGGCTTCTTGGCGCCTTGCGTGCGCCGCAGCCAGCTATTCCTGCGGCACTGCCTGCTGGGGCCGACGGGGAATCGCGGGCCGATGATCTCGCCTGGCGGCTGGTGGCGCAGCTCGCGCTCAACTTTCTCAGTCTTGCCAAAGAAGGCCGCGGCATCGATCCCCTGCATGCGCTACTCGACCTTTATGCCGATCGCGGCGATCCAAGCCTTGCCCGAAATGTGCATTCGATCGTGCGTATCGACTCGCAGCCGGTCATCGAACGTCTGCAAATCGATGGACCGATGTGCTTTGGACGCGGTACCGAAGTCACGTTGCATGTTGATCAATCGGTCCTGGCCGGCCAAAGTACCTTGCTGCTTTCGGCCTTGCTGGCGCGGTTGTTTGCTCGTCACGCCGGGATAAACGGCTTCGTGCGAACTCGCACGCGGCTGCTGCAGAAGCAGGAGGATGTGCCATGGCCGATGACGCCCGGCAATCGCTACCTGATCTAGACAAGCCCGGCCCGAACAGGGCCGAAGGTCTGTCCGAGACGTTCGACTTTTTCGAACTGCTGCGCCGCCTCGAACAACGGAACGGTCTGTTCGGCCATTCCGGCCGTCCCGACCGTGAGCCGGCACGGCTCGGCCAGCATGTGCGCCTCGCCTTTTCCGCACGGGACCTGGTTGTGTTCCGCGAAGCCCGCGATGCGGCACCGGCCCGGGTCACGGTGGCAAATTTTGGTCTGCTGGGACCCGAGGGTCCAATGCCGCTGCATCTGACGCGCTGGGTGCTCGACCGGCTCTCGCAACGCTGGTTCGCCGGCGCCGAGGCACAACTGACTAGCGACACGACGTTCGTCGACTTCGTCAACATTCTGCAGCACCGTATGATCGCCCTCTACTATCGGGCGTGGGCGGATGCGCACCCGGCCGTGCAGGCCGAACGCGCGGTCGGCGGGCGCGTTCGCGCCATGCTTGAAGCCATGGCCGGGATCGGACTTCCCGGCACGCAGGACCCCCATCTCGATACGGTGAAGCTTCGGCAGGCGGCTTCGCTGGCCAAT
>NZ_RZRW01000974.1:0-1374 GCF_003998745.1 Mesorhizobium sp. M7A.F.Ca.US.014.04.1.1
CCGCCCCATGGACGGCCCAATAGTGCGGGCCCGGCCGAGGTATGACCCACTAGCCTTCGTCGGATGCCAGTGACAATATCCCACCAGGCGCCACCTGCAGCAGTTCCCTTGGACGGTCCTGTTCTGGCAATGAGATGATCCAGCCATAAGGTGCGCGGCTCAACAGCCTCTACCCCGTAGCATGTCTTTAAAGTGGCTTCTTCGAAGTGCGCTCCGGAGTGCAGCAGCCACATCACACGGGTTTTGTCGTCGACGCTGCCTTCTAAAGGCGCGTGGTAGCGGGAGCAGTCATGACACCCTCCGATGGGGCGGAAGCATGTTCTTCGCTCACAGCCGGCGGCGCCCAGAAACTACCGCCGCGAGAGCAATAATATTTTCAGTCGAGATCATGTGACCGGCAGAAGCGTTCTAGTGCCTCTCTTTCAGAAATCGGGCTTCACGAAGCAGCGAATTCCAATCCGTGCCGATAAGCTTGATCAGACCGCGCGCATCCGGCTCTGAAATACCGACTTCTTCAGACAGACGTCGGGCAAGCAATTGCTGATTGCCCTTTTCGACTCGGCCATCGCCATCCTTTTTCATTGGGTTCCTCCTTTGGGAAGCCAACTTGCGGAATGACCTTTCGTTTCACGAAACAAGAAAAAAGCCCGCGTCCGATTCGCGGCAGCGAGGATAGCGCCATTCGCTAGGGACTGTCGCAGGCGGTGCAAAGCAGGTCCACCTGGGGCGAACCAACACCGCACACCTTCGATAACGTACGCAAACCGGGTCCCAACAGAACCTGCGCGAACCCCGTGCAAGCCGCGCCGAAACGCCCCGCAGCCCCTCAGAATTAATGGGGATTGGCATCGGTGGTGTGTTTTGGGACGTGGGCGGTCAGGCGGGTCTCCTGACCTCCATGTTGAGGAAATGCTTCGGTCCGGGGCCGCCACGGTCCTCGAACGTAGCGGCTATGACGCCAGGGACTGGCATTTCAAGGGCCGCTATGGGAGATGGTCCAAGGGCGCGGGATGCTCGGATCAAAAACCGCGGGAACGCGGCCGTATCTTCTTTGATCACTGCCTGATGAACATGCCCGTATAGGTCTGGCCGGCGAGCGTATGGGTTGCGGACAGCGTGCCGTCGGGCATCA
The DNA here is from genome assembly GCF_003998745.1 of Mesorhizobium sp. M7A.F.Ca.US.014.04.1.1. Taxonomy (NCBI): domain Bacteria; kingdom Pseudomonadati; phylum Pseudomonadota; class Alphaproteobacteria; order Hyphomicrobiales; family Phyllobacteriaceae; genus Mesorhizobium; species Mesorhizobium sp. M7A.F.Ca.US.014.04.1.1. The sequence continues at coordinate 1,133 of NZ_RZRW01000974.1, forward strand.
TCCTAAAACTGACGTCCGCGCCATTCGGGAGGCGCCCCAGCTTCAACGTATTCCCTACAATTTTTCCTTCGCCCGCGGCCTCACCCGGATTGTCATCGCTCAGAATTCCCCATGCGTAGGTTACGGTCACCTTTCCGTTTGAAGAAACAGATTGAACAGACAGTTTACCTTCATATGTGCCTTCCAATCGCCCGACCCAATTGCCCGAAAAAGCAGCGTACTTTGTTGGAACGCCCTTTGAA
>NZ_RZRW01000975.1:0-1372 GCF_003998745.1 Mesorhizobium sp. M7A.F.Ca.US.014.04.1.1
CTTCGAGGACCAGCGAACACACGCTCACGCAAACGCCGTAGGTGAAAACCAGCGATGTGAACGCCAAGAGATACTCGGTCGAAAGAATGCCGAGCAGCCAAAAGGTCGGAATGAGCACATAGCCTAGGACTTCCGAAATCGGCCCCAGCACATCAACAACCAGTATGTGACCAAAGCCGAGGAAGCCAACACGCCCATAACGGGGGTTGAAGAGCATGAAGCGGTAACGGAAGAAGCATTCGAGCGCACCGCGCTGCCAGCGCGTGCGTTGTCTGGCAAGAACGCGGAGTGACTCGGGCGCTTCGGTCCAGCACACCGGCTCAGGAATGAACTGGATGCGGTATTTGCGTTTGGTGTCCATCATGTGACGATGCAGCTTGATCACAAGATCGAGGTCCTCACCCATCGACCCACCGGTGAAGCCGCCAACCGCTACCACTTCGGCGCGGCGGAACATGCCGAAGGCGCCGGACACCAGCATCAGCGTGTTGATGCGGCTCCAGGCAAGCCGCGCCATGAGAAAGGCCCGCAGATATTCGACCACCTGAAACAGGGGCAGCAGCCGGTTCGGCAGCCGGACCTCACGCACCCTGCCACCTTCGATCCTGGACCCGTTGGCGATCCGGATCGTGCCGCCCACAGCGATGGTGCGCTCTGGATCGTCGATGAAGGGCTGCGCGGCACGCATTAGCGCATCGGGCTCGAGGATGGAATCGCCGTCGATCACGCAAAACAGCGGCGCGCGGCAGACGTTGACGCCGGCATTCTGGGCATCGGCCTTGCCGCCATTTTCCTTATCAACCACAAACAGCCGTTCGGTCATCGGCGAGGAATAGAGACCGCGGATCGGCTTGTGCGTCAGGGCCTCCTCATAGGGCCGATGGAATTTCACAAGCTTGAAGCCTTCGATAAGGCGCTGCAGAGTCTGGTCCTTCGAGCCGTCGTTTATGACGATCACCTCGAAATTCGGATATTCAAGCGCCAGCATCGAGTGCACGCTCTCGACTACGTTCACTTCCTCATTGTAGGCGGGTACCAGGAGCGCGATTGGCGGCGCGACGTCCCCATAACGGCGCCACAGCAGCGCCGAACGCGCGACTGGCGGGCGCTTGGACAGCGCGTAGGCGGCAATAATAAGCTGCAGCAGGTATACCGCCGTCTGCGCCAGCCCTGCCCCAATGATGAACCAGGACAGGATGGAGGCACCCAGGACGATCTCTTGGCTCCAGTCGAACATCAGGCGGCCGGCCCCTCGGCAAGGATCAGCGAGGCGGTGCGCTGGCGGCGCGAGACCTCGCTGGTGGCGATCTCGCGCAGCACCTGCTCTCCCTTCTGGCCGAACGAGCGGAGCGCGTTGGCGGCGGCATAGCGC
>NZ_RZRW01000976.1:0-1370 GCF_003998745.1 Mesorhizobium sp. M7A.F.Ca.US.014.04.1.1
AACTAATATATACCCAACTCTGGTGCCTATGGTGCTATCGCGCAATGGCCCTGACGGGCAGCCTAGGCCATGGGGCTTAGTTGCGGGATTACCGTTTTGCGCGTAGTTTGTAGATCTGGTTGTTTGGGTCCCTCCTTATGACCAGTGCCGGTCGGCACGGTCACCGTCACCCTTGCTTGGTAATCTGATCGTGCCGACCTACCCTTTTGACATAGAACCGCACCCCCTTTGGCAATTGAAGCGCCTGGCGAACGGGCGGCATGAAACTCATCCGAATGGCGTCACGCTTCGTCGCTAGGCGATGTGTTGCCGCCGGATCAACGTCAACTGCGGTTCGAGCTGTAGCGCTGGGAGCAAGACGCCCAGGAGTTACCATTGGGCTGCGCACGCTGAAAGGACGGGTTACTCCCGACGCGGCGAAGTCAAATCCGAGGATCGCAAGGGCCTTCAGCTGTCTGCTCGCGCCGAGTCCCTGGGATTCGTCTATCGACCGCTCGCCGAGATCCTGGTCGCGGAGCCCCTCGATACGATCCTGCAGCGGGTAGAGAGCACGATAGGCGAGCCTGCCAAATCACCATCTGTCGATGCGGTCGGCGGGAAGATTGAAGCAACGGTTAGAAGTCACCTCGGGCGACCCTACGCTTCAGGTCAATGTCGTTCGCAGGCCAACCAGATCGTCGGCATGTCCCATGTCCAGACCTTCAGCCGGCGCGCCCCACGCATCAGCCGCCAGGCCGGTGAACACGTCGAACACCGTCCAGCTTCCACCTGGCTCTTGCCTTAAGTCGTACCGCTGCTGTGCCATGGGTCATTCGTTCAGCTTCCGATCCAGCTCGTCAAGCATGGACCGATGCTGCTCGGTCACATCCCAATCTGCTGGACCTCCCAGCAGTTGGCGGATTTGATGGCGCAGCGTCTCTGAAGTAATCCACGACCGAATGAGACGCGATGTAGCCTGCTGTTGCTCGGGAGAAAGCTCTTGCATGGTTGGCCCGCACGGTTTGACCGAGCCCAACCCCTTTGTGACCTTAATGGTTCCCGATGGATTGCCTGAAGAGAGTTGGAGCAGCAGCTACTCCGGCGCGACCGATAGAAAAAAGTTCATCGCCGCGAAGGCCGGCTTTGTAACGTGCAATCAGGCTTTCGGCAGCCGTCGTAGCTTCGGGGCTTTCGCGGTTAATGCCGCGCAGCTCACAAAGCATATCGAACAGCCCCTGGAGAAGAGACAGTTCCTCCGGCTCGAAGGTGCCGTTCGCGATGCTTGTTACCAGCATGATCCCTGCCCCTGCATTGGCCGGATCATTCGAACGGGTCTGGTAAATGTTAATTCGGACCAAGGTCTTGTCGGAAAGGCCTTCATCGCTCAATAG
>NZ_RZRW01000977.1:0-1369 GCF_003998745.1 Mesorhizobium sp. M7A.F.Ca.US.014.04.1.1
GATGTCCATCGTCCCGATGGTAGTACGGCGGACGGTCAGACACAATATTCGGACGATTGAGGCCTAACGTCCAAATGCTCCACGTACTAGTTGATCGCAAGTCGAGCCAACGGTTCGCGCGGCAACCATCACCCGAACGGCAGATGGGAGAACCGCGGCTGTTGCCGACACGCCTGCCCTTCCCCGGACCCGCGTCGTCCGTCATCTCAACAGGAGCAACCAATGCGAAATCTTTTACTCACCGTCGCCACCGTCCTCATGGCCGGAGCAGCAGTTGCCGCCCCCGCCCAATCAGCTCAGCTGCCCAAGGGGCCGGCCCACAATATCGTGCTCGTCCACGGCGCTTTCGTCGACCAGACGAGCTGGAAGCCGGTTGCCGATATCCTCACGAAGAAGGGCTACAATGTAACGCTCGTCGAAAACCCGCTCACCTCCCTGGCGGCGGACGTCGAGGCCACCAAACAGGCGCTCGCCAAACAGAACGGCAAGACCGTTCTCGTTGGCCACTCCTGGGGCGGTGTGGTTATCACGCAGGCAGGTGACGATCCCAACGTCTCGGCGCTCGTCTACGTCTCCGCATTCGCGCCTGACGTGGGAGAATCTCTGGCGAGCTTAGCCAAGAGCGGCCCGGCAACCGAAGGCGCCGCGGCGATTCATCCCGACGAAAAGGGCAACCTCTACATCGATCCCAAAGTGTTTCCTTCGGCAGTCGCGGCCGACCTTCCTCCGGAGATCGCCGAGTCCTTGGCAAACCATCAGCTCCCGTTGAACCACACCGCGTTCGAGGCTCCCGTCGACAAGGCAGCTTGGCACGACAAGCCGACATTCTATGTGATCAGCACCAAGGACAAGGTCATCGCACCCGAGGTCCAGAAGATCTTCGCCAACAGGATGAAGGCTGAGACGACGGAGGTCGCCGGGAGCCATTCCTCACTCGTCGTCCACGCGAAGGAAGTCGCCGCGGTGATTGAAAAGGCCGCGCTCGTGAAGTGACGATACCGCTCCCGGCACTTCGTGCCGGGAGCGCCGCGCGTGCTGGGCGAACTACGGCATGCCTTGAGCCGCGAACGGCTCAGACCTGGCTGAAACCGCACCAGTTGCACCCACTCGATTTCTAATGCCAAGCATCCGGAGGATGACATGACTGAGTTCGACACCCCGAGCCAGGACGCCGCCACGCTCGAAACGGCACCCACCCTTTACATCGAAGGCAGCGGAATCCGCTTCGCCTATCGCCGCCTCGGCCCATCGACCGGAACGGCGCTGGTTCTCCTGCAGCATTTCTCGGGCAACATCGACGCCTGGGACCCCGCCGTCGTGAATGTCTTGGCCGCCGATCGACCGGTGATCGCTTTCGACAACGCCGGGG
>NZ_RZRW01000978.1:0-1351 GCF_003998745.1 Mesorhizobium sp. M7A.F.Ca.US.014.04.1.1
CACCCTGAAGAGCCGTGGCAAACAGGCAGCCAAGCGGCTGCGTGGCTATGATTCCCGCAACTGGCTGCGTATCCGCCAGATCGAGGCTTTCAGCCTCTTTCTCGAAGCCAGCAACCGTAAATCCTCCGACGTGATCGAGATCTCGCCCGGCTGGAACCGCTATTGGCGCACAATGTGCTCCAACTACCGCTCTGTCGACTTCCCCGCCTTCGACATCTGCAACGACCGCACCGATGAGCAGTATTCGATCGTCATCGCCGACCAGGTGCTGGAACACGTGCAGCGTCCGCAGGCGGCGGTGCGGAACATCCACGCCATGACCCGACCCGGCGGTTGGGCGATGGTGGCAACGCCCTTCCTGTTTCGCGTGCACGCCAGACCGCACGACTACAACAGATGGACGCCCGCCGGACTCAAGCAGCTGATGGTGGACGGCGGCTTCCCCGAAGCCAACGTCAAGGTCCACGGCTGGGGCAACAAGGCCTGCGCCAGGGCCCATATCGGTGGCCCTGTTCGCGCCTACGGCCTGTGGCGGGATCTCAGTAACGACGAGGAATACCCGCTGATGGTCTGGGCGTTCGCTAAGAAGGGGTGAGTGGTGGAAGCCGCGCTCCATCCCGGTCATAGCCAGGGTGTCTGGCTGGACACTTGACCGGATCCGCCGCCAGTGACCTACTTCGAAATCCGAGGAGCCGTTCGCGAATGGACATTCGAGCCACATTGACGGAGCTTTGCGAGGCCTTCAATGCGCACGATCTGGACCGCATCATGGCGTTCTTTGCCGACGACTGCGTTCTGGAGATGCCAAGGGGGGGCCGAGCCTTGGGGAACGCGCTGCGAGGGCAAGCGCAGCGTACGAGACGCGCTAGCGACGCGCTTTGAGGGTCTGCCCGATGTGCATTACGGCAGTGGACAGCACTTTGCGGACGAGGCTGCCAGCACCGGCATGTCGAAATGGACCCTCACCGGCACCACCCGCGAGGGCGTCAAAAAGGAAGTTCGAGGTTGCGATTTCTACACATTTCGTGACGGAAAGGTGATCCGCAAGGACTCATACTGGAAGATCGTGGAGTAGGGGGTTGGCATTCCTGTCGGATCTTTTCGTTGTCCCGCATTCCAAAACAGGTGGATTACGCGATGCGCGTTTGCATCGCTGCACTCGCCGACGAAATGCCAACCTCAGAATTCCGGAACGCATTCAAAGTAGCTGCCAAGGATGAAACCACCTCCAGCTATTCCATGTCCGGCACGTCGCCACCCGCAAACAGAGTCGTCGGCTCGCCATAAGCCACCGAAGGGTTACCCTCGCGCGACCACGCAATGAGGCCAGCATTCTTGCCGGTTTGCAGGT
>NZ_RZRW01000979.1:0-1347 GCF_003998745.1 Mesorhizobium sp. M7A.F.Ca.US.014.04.1.1
GCCAACGCCGTCAGGGGCCTGGCGCGAACGCCCGGCCCCTGCTGCCCCCGTCGCCCGACGCGGCAGCGTCATTTCCACCAGGCGGTGGTGTCGTACATCGGTCCCGGCTCCTCGAAGAGCTTTTCGTATTTGCACAGTGCCGGCGTCTTGCCGAGCGGCACCGAAACACCGTCCCTGAACGCCCATTCGCCACGTTGCGTCGTATCCGCCCGCACATAGCTGGACAGTGCAAAGGCGCGGTCGTGCTGTGACCTGTTGGGCGAGGAGCCGTGCACGGTGAGCAGCCCCCATAAAGCAAGATCGCCCGGCTCCAGCACCAGCGGAACGATGGTCGCCGGGTCGATGCCGACCTTGCGCAACTCTTCTTCGGCGGTCAGACCCTTCATCAGCTCGCCGGTTCCCTCGTCCGACAGGCCGAGATAGCCGAGCTTGTGGCTGCCGGGCACGACCTGAAGACAGCCATTGTCCAGCGTCGCCCGATCGACCGCGAGGCCTGTTGTCACGGTGGCGTCGGCGACATTGTCGAAGGCGGCCTGGTTACGGAAGCGCAGATCCTGGTGGAAGCGATAACCCGTGACATTGGCGCCGGGCGGCTTCCAGTGCAGCTGTTGGGCGATCTGTTTTATGTCGCGGCCGATCAGACCCTCGAGCAGCTTCAGATAGTCGGGATTGCGGCGGAACTGCTCGAAATAGGAATTGATCCAGGAAAACCAGTAAGCCTGCAGCACATATCGTTGGCCAAAGTCCGATTCAGGCAGGATCTGGAAATTCAGGTTGCCGTGCCGGAAAGTGGCGTGATGCTTGAGGCCATCGGCATAGACCGCATCGGTTTCCTTCTTCAGCCGGATCATCTCGTCGCCGTCGACGAATTGTCGAACGACCGCATATCCTTCCTCGCGGTACTGCTCCACCGCTTCGCGTGCCTGCCTGTCCGTCAGCATATCCGTGACAACCCCCGTCTGTGATCTGTGTCGATCGTAACAAACGGGTTGCCGGCGATAAGCCGTGGATTTTGGCATCGACTTTCCCGATTATCGGGAAATTGAGCGGGGCCTCAAAGGTGCATTGGCCGCAACCGGCTGATCAGATACGTGCTGCGCCGGCAGGCCCTAAAAATAGGTTCGCGGCGCGACAAGGTTCTTCTGCTGGCGAACATAAAAACAATAGAAGCCGAACGCCGCGGCAAACCACATGAAGGCCTCACCCATGGCCAGCCGGTTGTTGGAATTGGTAAGGATGCTGAGGGCGAAGAAAACCAGTGTGGAGATGTAACAGGACCATGCGGCCGGAGCGACAAGCTTGGCTCGCATGGCCAGCAGAACCTGCCTGGCCGACCAGGTGTAGAGA
>NZ_RZRW01000098.1:0-13659 GCF_003998745.1 Mesorhizobium sp. M7A.F.Ca.US.014.04.1.1
CCAGATGGCGGGTGACTTCGCTTTCAGCCTTGTTGAGATACCAGTCGATGAGCCGGCGGATTTCGGCGCGCTGCATCGGGTCCTCGGCGAACAGCCGCTTGTCGCGCTTCAGCACGCCGCGCGTTTCATCGAGATATTCCGATATGACCGTCGCGCCGACGATCGGCACGTCGCCTTCGGCCAGCAGGATCGGCAGCGTGCCGGCCGGGTTCAGCGCCAGGAACTCCTTGCGCCGGGTCCACGGCTTTTCCTCGATCAAAGCCAGCTCCTCGCCATACTCGCCGAATGCGAGGCGGACGAAGCGACAGGTGGCGAACATGGGATGGTGGAAAAGCGTCAGCATGGTTCCGCGATGATAAAGCGCACTGGCGAATCGCAGGGCGCACCGGTAAGTCTTGGCCGCCCGGTTAGCGGGCCGTCAGGGTGTTGCGACCTATAGGGGGACTTCAACGCCATGACAAGCAAGCCCTTCTGTCAGCCGTCATGCCAATGCCGAGGTAGCCATGGAAAGCCAGACCATCGTCGAAGCCCTGCTGCTCGGCCTGCTGGAGGGGCTGACCGAGTTCATACCGGTGTCCTCGACCGGCCATATCCTGCTCGCTGGCCATTTCCTCGGCTTCCACTCGACCGGCAAGGCCTTCGAGATCCTGATCCAGCTCGGCGCCATCCTGGCGATCCTCAGCGTTTATTTCCGCCGCCTCTGGAAAATGCTGCTCGAACTGCCGCACGACCGACTGACCAGGCATTTCGTCATCGGCATCCTCATCGCCTTCCTGCCGGCGGCATTCATCGGCGCGCTGGCGCATGATTTCATAAAGACGGTGCTGTTCGAATCGCCGAGGCTGATCTGCATCATGCTGATTATCGGCGGCGTCGTGCTGCTGGTGGTCGACCGCATGAACCTCAAGCCGGTTTATCGCGACGTCGAGCGCTTCCCGACCCGGCTTTACCTGCAGATCGGGCTTTTCCAGTGCCTGTCGCTCATTCCCGGCACATCGCGTTCGGGCTCGACCATCGTCGGCGCCCTGCTTTTGGGCGTCGACAAGCGCGCGGCCGCTGAATTTTCCTTCTTCCTTGCAATCCCGACCATGGTCGGCGCCTTCGCCTTCGACCTGTTCAAGAACCGCAACGTGCTGAGCAGCGCCGACCTGCCGATCATCGCCGTCGGCTTCGTCGCCGCCTTTGTCACGGCGCTCATCGTCGTGCGCTTCCTGCTCGATTACGTCTCGCGCAAGGGTTACTCGCTGTTCGGCTGGTGGCGGCTGGTGGTGGGCGGTGTCGGGTTGGTGGCGTTGATGATCTGGGGGTGAGGAGTGTTCCGCGTAGCGGCCCTCACGCTTCGTCCCACGGGCTCCGCCCGTGGATGACGAATGAAGGAGGGCTGCCCCCTCTAACTCTTCCCATAAAACGCGTTCTCGACATGCACCGGCCAGCGCCAGGGCAGCACGGCGACCATGTCGAAGCGCATCGACAGCCTGCCGTAGTCCGCTTGGCGCGACAGCCAGATGTCGGCCGCGCCTTCTATTCGACGTTCCGATTCGTGGCCGATCGCCTCCATGGCTTCCATCAGCGACCGGCGCGCCTTGACCTCGACGAACAGCACCAGGTCGCCGCGCCGCGCGATCAGGTCGATCTCGCCGAAGCGCGTGCGGTGGCGGCGCGCCAGGATCCGGTAGCCCTTCAGCATCAGCGCTGCCGCCGCCAGCCATTCGCTGCGATGGCCGCGCCGATAGGCTTTTTGGCGGCTGGCGCTCGGGCGTTCAGCCACCGTCGCTTTCTCCCGAAGCATCCTTGAGCTCCAGCAATCGCCGATAGAGCGCCTGTTTCTGGCCGCCGGTCATCTTCGCGGCTTCCGCCGCCGCCTTGGAGGCCGGCATCTCGGCGGCAAGCGACAGAAGCAAACGGTCGATGTCGGCGGGTTCGTCGACCCTGGCCTCGGCCGGAGCGACGCAGACGACGATCTCGCCCTTCGGCGTATCGGCCGCGGCATAGTGGTCGGCCAGCGCCTGCAGCGTGCCGGTTCGCATCTCCTCGAAGGTCTTGGTCAATTCCCTGCCGATCGCGGCCTTGCGCTCGCCGCCCAGCGCTTCGACCATGGCACCGAGGGATTCGGCCAGCCGGCGCGGCGATTCGAAGAAAATCAATGTCGCCGGCACGGCTTTCAGTGCCTCCAGCCGCGTCAGCCGCTGCCCGGTCTTCACCGGTAAAAATCCGGCGAACATGAAGGCATCGGAGGGCAGGCCGGATGCGGTCAACGCCGCGAGCGGCGCCGATGGGCCGGGGATAGGCACGACGCGAATGCCGTGGTCGAGCGCCTCGCCGACCAGCCGGTAGCCGGGATCGGACACCAGCGGCGTGCCGGCATCGGAGATCAGCGCCACGCTCTGTCCGGCCTGCAGCGCCGCGATCAGCTTCGGCCCGGCCTCGCCGGCATTATGCTCATGATAGGCTGTGGTGCGGCGGCGGATGCCATAACGGTCGAGCAGCACGCGCGACACCCGTGTATCTTCGCAAGCGACGATGTCGGCGGCGGCCAGCGTCTCCAGCGCGCGCAGCGTGATGTCGGCGAGATTGCCGATCGGCGTCGCCACCAGATAGAGCGCCGGCTCCAGCGGCCGGGCCGCGATCTCGGTCTGCCCGACCACATAGCTGCGCTTGCCCGTCTCTGCGGTCACTGATCAAGTCTCCGTTCGACCCTGTTTGGCACGGCTGACGCGGGCTTGCAAAAGCTGACGCCGATGTAAGGAATTCGCCTTTCCTTTGCCACAGTGGGGAACCAAACCGGCGTTGGCAGATTAGCCCCCTGATTCCGGAGGAGGACAGGATGGACAGCCTCAAGATACAAGACGCTTTCGAGCCCTACTATGCCGGCCGCAACCGCGTTGCCACCCCCAGGGACAAGCGCCCGTCTGCCAAGACCGAGCACAGCCTGACCGAAGAGCGCGTCGCCAGCACCTTGCCGACGAACGTCAGCCTTTCCGACAACAAACCCGACAGCACGACGGAGCACTGACCGGACGATGCCCAATCGCTTCGATATCTTCATCACCCGTCTTGAAACGAAGAACGCACGCCATGGCGCGCAACTACCCTCGATAGGCGACCAGCACAGCACCCGCCGCGATAAGGGCGACGCCAAGCCAGTTCGCTCCGGACAACCGCTCGCCGAGAAAGGCCGCGCCAAACACCGCCACAAGCACGACGCTTAGCTTGTCGATCGGCGCCACCTGCGCCGCATTGCCGATCTTCAGGGCGCGAAAATAGCAGAGCCATGAAGCGCCGGTCGCCAGACCGGACAGGGCGAGGAAAGCCCAGGTCTTTCCCGAGATCGTAGCCGGCGACTGGAACTGGCCGCTGGCGAGCAGGATGGCACCGAGCACGATCAGGATGATGATCGTGCGGATGAAGGTGGCGAAATCGGAATTGATGTTCTCGATGCCGACCTTGGCGAAGATCGCCGTCAGGGCAGCGAATGCAGCCGAGAGCAGCGCCCAGAATTGCCAGGAGGATACGGTCAGGTTCATGCGGGTGGCCTTCGCGGATTGCGTCTTAACCGAGATACCGTGAAACGCGTGCCTTCAGAAGGCCAATCAACTCCAGATCCATGAATTCATAATCGTCAGGTATGTCGAGGCAGATCACACGCGCCTTCTTCAGGCTGGCCCTGAATTTCTTCTGCAGCTTGGTGCGGTGCGCCTTTTCCATGACGAAGATGATGTCGGCCCAAGCGACCAGCTCATGCGTCAGCGGCGTGTCGGCATCGTGGTTGGTTCCGGCCGAGGCCACCTCGATATCGCGGCGCGTTGAAAACACCTGTTCGGCGGTCGGGCTGCGCAAGCGGTTCTGGCTGCAGACGAAAAGGACGTTCTTCAAGGGTTAGCGCGCCAGATCGGCGACCACCGCGTCGAGCACGATCATGCCGGCGGCCGTGGCGCGCAGGCGCGCATTGCCGATCGGCGCCACCAGCCCTTCGCCCTGCAGCATCGACAACCGCGCGCTCGACAGGCCGCGCCCGGAGAACGCCTCGTAGCGGGAGAGGTCGATGCCTTCGGCCAGCCGCAGGCCCATCAGCAGGAATTCGTCGGCCTCTTCCGAGCGCGTCAGGATCTCGCCGCCGGTGACGCCATGGCCCTTGGCCTCGACCAGATTGGCCCAGGTTTCCGGCATCCGCTCGGCGATTGTCACCGTGCGCCGGCCGTTCTCGACGAAGCGGCCATGCGCGCCCGGCCCGACGCCGACATATTCGCCATAGCGCCAGTAGGTCAGGTTGTGCCGGCTCTCGGCGCCAGGCCTGGCGTGGTTGGAAATCTCGTAGGCCGGCAGGCCGTGCGCCTTGGTGATCTCCTGCGTCAGTGCATAGAGGTCGGCGGCATGGTCGTTGTCGGGAATGATGAATTTCTTTGCCGCATGCAGCGCGTGAAAGGGCGTGCCTTCCTCGATGGTCAGCTGGTAGAGCGACAGATGGTCGGCGGCATGGCCGATCGCCTGTTCCAGCTCCGATGCCCAAGCCTCCGGCGTCTGGCCGGGGCGGGCGTAGATCAGGTCGAAGGACAGCCTTGGGAATATTTCCCGCGCGAGGCCGATGGCGTGCAGGGCCTCTTCGACATTGTGCAGCCGGCCGAGGAAGCGCAAATCCTTGTCGTTCAGCGCCTGCACGCCGAGCGACACGCGATTGACCCCAGCCGCCCGATAGCCGCGAAAGCGCTCGGCCTCGACCGAGGACGGATTGGCCTCCAGCGTCACCTCGATGCCGGCAGGCACAGTCCAGTTCTTCGCCACGGCGTCCAGAACCCTGGCCACGGTTTCCGGCTTCATCAGCGAGGGCGTGCCGCCGCCTAGAAAAACGCTGGTCACCTCGCGCGGCCCGGTGCGCTCGCGCATCGTCGCCAGTTCGGCCTCGAAGGCGGCGGCAAAGCGCTCCTGGTCGACCGGCTGGTGGCGAACATGGCTGTTGAAGTCGCAATAGGGGCATTTGGCCGCGCAGAACGGCCAGTGGACATAGACGCCGAAGCCGGGCGTCCGGTCGAGCAGCATGCTCATGCCGAGCCCAATCTCGCTTTGGCGAATTTCTGGAAGGCACGGGCGCGGTGCGACAGCGCCGTGGCCTGGCCGGGCTTCCAGCCATGCTTTTCCTCGGCGCTCATTTCGCCGAAGGTTTTTTCGAAGCCCTCGGGCAGGAACACAGGATCATAGCCGAAGCCGAGCTCGCCGCGCGGTGGCCAGACCAGCGTGCCCTCGGCCTCGCCGCGATAATATTCGGCCTCGCCGTCGGGAAACGCCAGGCAGATGACGGCGACAAAGCGTCCCTTGCGCTGCTCCGGCAAGGCGGCGCCGACCTCCTGCAGCGCCACTTCGGTGCGTTGCATGGCCATGCCGAAGTCACGCGAACCGTCCGGGGTTTCGGCCCAGTTGGCGGTGTAGACGCCGGGCGCGCCGTCAAGCGCGTCGACGCACAGGCCGGAATCGTCCGACAACGCCGGCAGGCCGGTCGCCTTGGCGGCGGCGAGCGCCTTGATGTAGGCGTTCTCCTCGAAGGTGGTGCCGGTCTCGTCCGGCTCCGGCAGGCCATACTCCCTGGCCGACTTCGCTTCGAAGCCGAACGGTCCCATCAGGTCGGCGAATTCGCGCAGCTTGCCCTCATTATGGGTGGCGACGACGATCTTCTTGCCATCGAGAGAATGCATCAAAGGCCCCAGATTCTTGGCTCGGCAAATTCGATCGAGTTGCCCGAGGGGTCGCGTATATAGATCGAACGGCCGCCCTGCGGCCACTCGAATTCGCTCTCGATGGCGATCTTCTTTGCCTCCAGATGGGCTTTCCAGCCGGCGATTTCATCGTCGGTCGCCGTAAAGCAGAGATGACCTTGGCCGACCGCGCCGTGCGGTGGCACCGGCAGCCTCGCGTCGGGCGCCGGCGGGATTTTGGTTGCCTCGGCGTTGAAGACGAGCAGCACGCCGGGGCCGCAGCGGAAGAAGAGGTGGCGGCCGTCGACCTTGCCGAGGAGATTGAGGCCGAGGATGTCGGTGTAGAAGGTTTCGGCGGCGGGCAGGTCTGTGACGTAGAGGGCCGATTCCAGGATCGTGGAGGGTGTCACGAGGCGCCCCCCTCTGGCCTGCCGGCCATCTCCCCCTCAGGTGGGGAGATTGGCAGCTTCTGCATTGTCGCGCGCCCTACAACGCCGGAGATTGGCGAAGCCCTAGATGACATCCGATCTCCCCACTTGAGGGGGAGATGGCCGGCAGGCCAGAGGGGGGCGCTCAGGCTCGACATCTAAAAACTAAGCCACTGCCATCTGCTGCAAACTCACCAGGCGCTGGATGCCTTTCTTGGCCAGGCCCATCAGGTCCGCGAACTGCTCCTCGGAGAAAGGCTCGCCCTCGGCGGTGCCCTGGATCTCGACGATGCCACCCTTGCCTGTCATGACGAAATTGGCGTCGGTGCCGGCCGCGGAATCCTCGATATAGTCGAGGTCGATGACCGGCTGGCCGTCATGGATGCCGCAGGAGATCGCCGCGACATGGTCCTTCAGCACCTTGGCGACGCTGGCCATCTGGCGCGCTTCCATCCAGCGCAGGCAGTCATACAGCGCCACCCAGCCGCCGGTGATCGATGCGGTGCGGGTGCCGCCATCGGCCTGGATGACGTCGCAGTCGACGGTGATCTGCTGTTCGCCCAGCGCCTGCAAATCGACCACGGCGCGCAAGGAGCGGCCGATCAGCCGCTGGATTTCCAGCGTGCGGCCGCCCTGCTTGCCGGCCGAAGCCTCACGGCGCATGCGCTCGCCGGTCGAGCGCGGCAGCATGCCGTATTCCGCCGTCACCCAGCCCTTGCCGGAGTTGCGCATCCAACCCGGCACTTTTTCCTCGAGGCTGGCCGTGCACAGGACATGCGTGTCGCCGAACTTCACCAGGCATGAGCCTTCGGCATGCTTGGAGACGCCACGCTCGAAGGAGATGGCACGCATTTCGTCGAATTGGCGTTTGGAAGGGCGCATTCAGGGCTGCTTTCTTGTCATTTTTCGGAATCTTGGCCGGCTTGTAACCGCATGGGACGCGTGGCGCAAAGGAAAATGGGCTGACGATCGGACACAGACACCGGGTTGCGCGGGTGCAGTGTAAGTCTATATCCTTGGGCCGGAGGTTTTTGGCCGTATGACCAAGGCAGTCGATCCGAGTTCGCAGTCGCCCGCGCTTCAGTCGCCAGTATTCCAGGCGCTCGACATGCGTTCCCGCGACATCTTCCGGCGCATCGTCGATTCCTATCTCAGGGACGGTGAACCGGTGGGATCGCGCAGCCTGTCGCGTATCCTGCCGTCCTCACTGTCGCCGGCGACCATCCGCAACGTGATGAGCGACCTCGAGCATCTCGGCCTGATCTACGCGCCGCACATTTCGGCCGGCCGGCTGCCGACGCAGGCCGGCCTGCGTTTCTTCGTCGATGCCTTCATGGAGCTTGGCGACCTTTCCGACGAGGAGCGCCGCGCCATCGAGGCACAGGTGCGGGCGTCCGGCTCCGGTGCGACGCTGGAGCACATGCTGACCGAGGCCAGCCAGATGCTGTCGGGCATGTCGCGCGGCGCCGGCCTGGTGCTGGCCGCCAAAAACGAGGTGGCGCTGAAGCACATCGAATTCATCCAGCTTGAGCCGACGAAGGCGCTGGCGGTGCTGGTGTCGCAGAATGGCGACGTCGAAAACCGCGTCGTCGACCTGCCCGCCGGGATCACCGTCTCGCAACTGCACGAGGCCTCGAATTTCCTCAACGCCCATATACGCGGCCGCACGCTGGCCGAGGCGCGGATCGAGATCGCTCGCATCAAGGAAGAAACCAGGGCCGCGCTCGACACGCTGTCGCAGGACCTGGTGGAGAAGGGGCTGGCGGTGTGGGCCGGCGCCGACAGCGGCCTGCCGGCACGGCTCATCGTGCGCGGGCGTGCCAATCTGCTTGAAAACGTCACCGCCCAGGCCGACATCGAGCTGCTGCGCCATCTGTTCGAGGACATGGAGACGCAGGACGGGCTTATCCAGCTGCTTGACCTCGCCGAGCAGGGCTCGGGTGTGCGCATCTTCATCGGCTCGGAAAACAAGCTGTTTTCGCTGTCGGGCTCGTCGCTGGTCGTCGCCCCCTATCGCGACAAGGATGCCCGCGTCGTCGGCGCGCTCGGCGTCATCGGCCCGACCCGGCTGAATTACGCGCGCATCGTCCCAATGGTCGACTATACGGCGCAGCTGATTTCACGCATGCTGCGCTGAGCTGATCCAACCGAGGAGACGACGATGGCGCTCGAAGAATTCAAGGCCCGGATCAGCCTGCTGCTCGAGGAGATGGTCAACCAGCCGGAAGACCAGCACGAGATCCAGGAGCAGCTGCGCGAAAAACTGCAGGAAATGCGCGCCATGGGCCTGCCGCTGCCGGCTGACCTCGTCGAGTTGGAAAAACGCCTCGACGACGATTTCTACGCCGCCGGGACCTGAACCGGAAAACCGCAAGCTTCCTTCACCTCATCGTGTGCCGTGGAACGATCGACGAAACCGGTCGTTCCTGTTTTCACGCCCGAACACTGGAGGACCGAATGATGCGTTTTGCCGGCCCGGCACTTTCCGCCGCACTGTTTGTCTCGACCGCTTCATTCGCCCAGCAGGCGGACGAACCGGTACTGAAAGGCGCGGCTGCCTTCGGCGACTGGCGAGCGGACAAGCCGGGCACCCGCCGGCTGATCAGACCGGATGATCTGCCCAAGCCCAATGCCACCCGGTCGACCTCGAACAGCGCCGGCATCGCGGACATGCCGGCAGACGCGAAGCTGCAACTGCCGCCGGGGTTCTCGGCCGAGCTGGTTGCATCGGGCATCGACAATCCACGCGTCGTGCGCGTCGCGCCGAATGGCGACCTGTTCGTCGCCGACAGCAAAGCCAACCAGGTCCGCATCTATCGCCTCGCCGAAGGCAGTGCGAAGCCGGCGCAGGACGGCATCTTTGCCGGCAATCTCAACCGACCCTATGGCATTGCCTTCTATCCGCCGGGCCCTGACCCGCAATGGGTCTATGTCGCCAACAGCGACAGCATCGTGCGCTTTGCCTACCGCAATGGCGAACTGAAGGCCTCCGGCGACCCGGAAACCATCGTCGGCAACATCCCCGCCAGTCATCACTGGACCCGCGATATCGCCTTCTCGCCGGACGGCAAGACGCTTTACCTTTCGGTCGGCTCGGGATCGAATGTCGCCGAGGACATGGGCCGGGAGCCGAAAGGCGGACTCGATGCCTGGGCGAAATCGCAGCCGCTGGGTGCAGCCTGGGGTTCTGAAGACGGCCGCGCCGACGTGCTGACCTTCGATCCCGATGGCAAGAACGGCCGCATCTTTGCCGCCGGCCTGCGCAACTGCTCGGGTATGACCGTGCAGCCGGCGACCGGCGCGCTGTGGTGCGTCGTCAACGAACGCGATGCGCTTGGCGACAATGTGCCACCCGAATACGCGACCGTGGTCAAGGAGGGTGCCTTCTATGGCTGGCCCTGGTACTATATCGGCAACAATGAGGATCCGCGCCACAAGGGTGAGCGCCCCGATCTTGCCGGCAAAACGACCGTTCCCGATGTGCTGATGCAGGCGCATTCGGCGCCGCTCACCATCGCCTTCTACGAGGGGAAGAGCTTTCCAGCTGAATACAAGGGCGATGCGTTCGTCGCTCTGCATGGTTCATGGAACCGCGGCAACAGGACCGGCTACAAGGTGGTGCGGTTGCTGTTCAAGGACGGCAAGCCGACCGGCGCGTATGAGGATTTCATCACCGGCTTCGTCGTTTCCAACGGTGAGGTCTGGGGCCGGCCGGTCGGCGTGGCGATTGCGAGCGACGGTGCGCTGATCGTCAGCGAGGACGGCAACGGCACCATCTGGCGTGTCACCCATGGCGACGGTCCGTCCTGATCTGCTCAGGTAACGCAGGCCCCCTCACCCGGATTGCCAACCGAATTGCGAAGAGCAATTCGGGAACAATCCGACCTCTCCCCGAGGGGAGAGGAGTCAGCAGACGCTGGCGCCCGTCTCTTCTCCCCTCGGGGAGAAGGTGGCCGCGAAGCGGCCGGATGAGGGGGCTTCGTAAGGCGAGCCCTCGATATCTGGTGCAATGGAATCCGGCCCCAGGGAATTCAATCTTGGCCTGTCCCATGCAATAAAACGCTCTGATCCGAGACCAGTGCCATGACCCTTACCGGATTCCTCGCCTATAGTGCGGCCCTCGGCATCGCCGCCGCGATTCCTGGTCCCGGCATCACCGCGCTGGTCGCCCGTGCGCTCGGCTCAGGCTTCCGCTCGTCGCTGGCGATGTCGTTTGGCCTGATGGTTGGCGACATCACCTATCTGACCGCCGTGGTGCTTGGCCTCGCCTTCGTCGCACAATCCTTCGGCATGGTTTTCCTGGCCATCAAATGGCTCGGCGTCGCCTATCTCGCCTTTCTCGGCTGGCGCTTCTGGAACAGCGGCATCACGCCCGAGACCGTCGAGGCCGGAAAAGGCAAGGGCGGCTTGCTGTCGAGCTTTGCCGCCGGCCTGACCGTTACCCTCGGCAATCCGAAGACGATGATCTTCTATCTCGCGATCACGCCGACCATCGTCGACCTGAAAACCATCACGCTGGCGGATTACGGCATCCTCGTCGCGCTGACCGTTGTCGTCCTGTTGGTGGTGCTGGTGCCGTATCTGGCGCTGGCGGCCAAGGCGCGCTGGTTTCTGAAATCGCCCCGCGCGCTCAAGGCGCTGAACCGCACGGCGGCCGGCTTCATGGTCGGTGCTGCTGCAGCGATTGCCGCTCGGCAATAGAGAGCTTTCCGCCAAAGCATTTCGCAAACGGGCCTTTGCGAGAAATGCTTTTCCGGGACGGCACGGTTTTAGACACAGGGCCCACTCGGATATTTTCAGCCGACAGTCTATCTTGCGCGACCGAAGGCCCTATCTTGCCGGCTGCAATTCCACTGCCTGAAATCCTTACTCGCCTGAAATTCTGGGAGCGAAACCAATGAACAAGCCCGTCACAGCCCGTGTGCCCGGTCGCGGCCGCGTCTACAATTCCATCACCGATACGATCGGCGACACGCCCCTGGTGCGGCTCGACAAGTTCGCCAGGGAAAAGGGCATCGTCGCCAATCTCATCGCCAAGCTCGAATTCTTCAATCCGATCGCCTCGGTCAAGGACCGCATTGGCGTGGCGATGATCGAGGCGCTTGAGGCATCAGGCAAGATTTCTCCCGGCAAGACAACGCTGATCGAACCGACGTCGGGCAACACCGGCATCGCGCTTGCCTTCGCCGCCGCGGCCAAGGGCTACAAGCTGATCCTGACGATGCCCGAAACAATGTCGGTCGAGCGCCGGAAAATGCTGGCGCTGCTCGGCGCCGAGTTGGTGCTGACCGAGGGTCCGAAAGGTATGAAGGGCGCCATCGCCAAGGCCGACGAACTGGCAGCGACGATCCCCAATGCGATCATCCCGCAGCAGTTCGAGAACCCGGCCAATCCGGAAATCCACCGCACGACGACGGCCGAGGAAATCTGGAACGATACGCATGGCGAGGTCGATATCTTCGTCGCCGGCATCGGCACCGGCGGCACCATCACCGGCGTCGGCCAGGTGCTGAAGAAGCGCAAGCCCTCCGTGCATGTCGTCGCCGTCGAGCCCGACTCCTCGCCGGTTCTGTCGGGCGGCCAGCCCGGCCCGCACAAGATCCAGGGCATCGGCGCCGGTTTTGCGCCCAAGATCCTCGACACGACGATCTATGACGAGATCGTCAAGGTGTCGAACGAGGATTCGGTGGCCAATGCCCGCCTCGTCGCCCGCCTCGAAGGCGTGCCGGTCGGCATCTCTTCGGGCGCCGCCCTGCAGGCGGCCATCGTCGTCGGCTCGCGGCCGGAGAACAAGGGCAAAAATCTTGTGGTGGTCATCCCGTCCTTCGCCGAGCGCTATCTGTCGACAATCCTGTTCGAGGGGCTGGGATCGTAGTCCGACGCTCCTTCGCGTCCAAGCTGGCCCGCTGAAAAAACGCGCGTGGCCGCCATCGGCGGCTTGAGCGCGGCACCGCTTCCGGTTCATATCGCCCCGGCCTGCTTTGCGCGGCCGGGGGAGAATTTTATGTACAAGCTTTATACCCGTCCTGGCAGCGGCGGCTTCGTCGTCGAGGCAGCGCTGGCGTTGGCGAATGCACAGTTCGAGCAGATCGACGTGCCGAAGACCGACCGGCCCGACCCCGCCTTCCTCGACATCAGTCCGTTGAACCAGGTGCCGGTGCTGACCTTGCCGGACGGAAGCTCGATGACGGAATCGGCGGCGATCTGCATCCTGCTTGCCGAGCGTCATCCCGATGCCAATTTGGCGCCGGCAGCAGACGCGCCTGCCCGCGCCGATTTCCTGCGCTGGATGGCCTTCATGTCGTCGGTGCTCTATCCGGCGGTGCTGCGTTTCTACTACGCATACCGCTACACTGCCGATCCCGAAGGCACCAAGGCGGTCAAGCAGGCAGCCGTGGCCGAGATGGACCGTGGCTTTGCCGTTCTGGATGCCGCGCTTGAAGGCCGTGACTGGCTGGTCGGCGACCGGGTGTCGCTGGCCGACATCTATCTGGTCATGCTGGTGGCCTGGCATCCCGACATCGACAGCGCGCGGACGGCATGGCCGAACATTGAACGCCTGTGGGCGCGGCTGCGCGACCATCCGCTGATGAAGACGCTCAACACCTCGCACGAGATGTGGCCGGGCTGAAGCTCAATTTCTGAGCACTGCCCGCTTTTCCTGCAGGAAGCGGCGCACCGCCGGGTCGCGCTCGAGGCCGATCGCCCGGTCATAGGCTTCGCAGGCTTGCAGTACCTGACCAAGCCTGGCCAGGAGACCGGCGCGTGCGGCCCAATAGGGCTGATAGTCATCAAGCCGTTTGTCGTCGCCCAGCACGTAGAGGGCCGCCAATCCCGCCACTGCGCCCTCGGCCTCGGCGATCGCCACCGCGCGGTTTATCGCCACCACCGGCGATCCTGCGATCGAAAGCAACGCGTCGTAGAACTCGCGGATCGCCGCCCAGTCGGTGCGGCCGGTCAGCCGTCGTGCCGCATGCGCGGACTGCACGGCCGCCTCAAGCTGGTAGCGGCCGATGATGCCCTTGGCCGCGGCGTGGGAAAGCAGCGCCTCCGCCTCATCGATCAGGGCGCGGTCCCATAGAAGGCAATCCTGTTCCGCCAGCGGCACGAAGTCGCCGGCGGCGCTGCGCCGTGCGGCGCGGCGCGACTCAGCAAACAGCATCAGCGACAGGAGGCCCAGCGCCTCCGGCTCCTCCGGCAACAGCGAAGCCACCAGCCGGCCGAGCCAAATGCCTTCGGTCGCCAGATTGCGCCCTCGCGTCTCGGTGCCCGCCGGGTCGGACCAGCCTTCGGCGAAGGCGGCGTAGATCGCTTCCAGCACCGCATCCAGCCGTTCGCCGAGTTCGGCCTGCTCCGGCACGCGGAACGGAATACCGGTTTCACGGATGCGGGACTTGGCTCGCACCAGGCGCTGGCCCATCGTTGCCGGCGAGACCAGGAAGGCGGAAGCGATCGTCGCGGCGTCGAACCCCAGCACCGTCTGCAGGATGAGCGGCGAACGCACGCTCGATTCGATCGCCGGATGGGCGCAGGCGAACATCAGCCGC
>NZ_RZRW01000980.1:0-1347 GCF_003998745.1 Mesorhizobium sp. M7A.F.Ca.US.014.04.1.1
ACCTCGATGCAGATCGTTTTCGACCGGCCCGCTGAGTCGCGCAACGGCTCAAATGGCTTGTTCCCGTTAAAACCTTGGTAAGGTTAACGAGGGCGCCGCGCCGCTTCAAGCGCCGCCGCCGGTCGATGGCAAGGTTCTGCGATTTTAGATCGCCGGTGTGGCTTTGAAGCCGGAAACGAGACGTGTCGGCATCGCCCTATTTGCGTTTGATGCCGATCGAGCGGCCGGCCCGTTCCGGCATCGGCAGGGCCGAATGGGCGGCGCGCATGTCTTCGCCCCTGGCCAGCACATCGGCGGGGAAGGGCGCCACCTTCGGCCCGGACATGTCGACATGCAGCGACAGCGATTCGGAAGTCGCGGCCAGCCAGCCGTCGACATGGCGGATTTCCTGATAGGCCCGCAGCCGCTTGTCGTCATGGTCGATGAGCTGGAAGGAGACCGTGACCTTGTGCTCGAGATGCAGCTCCTGCACGTAGCAGACATGGACTTCGGCGGTGTAGATGGTGAGGCGGCGATCCCTGGCATAGTTCGGTCCCATGCCCATTGCCTCGAAGGCGTCGTCCGAGCAGCGGTCGAACAGCACGTTGTAATAGGCCATGTTGAGATGGCCGTTGTAGTCGATCCAGTCCTTCTCGATGTCCATGGGTTTCGAGACGAAGGGAGTGGGGATGGGCATCGAAACTTCCTTGTTCTGGTGCTGGACAGAGCGTGGCTCCGGAGACTCTATTTGTTCTGACGCAATTTCGGACGGAAAACCGCTTCACACTTTTCCTGGAATTGCTTTACGCATCCATAGACGCATAACAAGCATGGACGCTGGTCCATTCGCGGAGGAATTCATGGCTCTGAGCGACCTCAACCCGGTCGAACGCAACGAGGAAGGCATCGCTGCGGTGCTCGGGATCCTCAAGCAGCAGCTCGGCGAGCGATTCCAGACCGGCCAGGCGATCCGCTCGCAGCATGCACATACCACCACCTACATTCCGACGCAGGCACCGGATGGCGTTGCGTTCCCCGAGACGACGGCCGAGGTGCAGGAGATCGTGCGCGCCTGTGCGGCGCACCGCGTGCCGGTGATCGCCTTCGGCGTCGGCTCCTCGCTGGAGGGTCACACCAACGCACCGGGCGGCGGCATATCGGTCGACACATCGCGCATGAACCGTATCCTGGCGGTCAATCCGCAGGATCTCGACTGCACGGTCGAACCCGGCGTCACCCGTGAGGATTTGAACCGGCATCTGCGCGACACCGGCCTGTTCTTTCCGATCGATCCCGGCGCCAATGCCTCGCTGGGCGGCATGGCCGCAACGCGGGCCTCCGGCCCCAACCCGGTGGGCGACGTAACGA
>NZ_RZRW01000981.1:0-1347 GCF_003998745.1 Mesorhizobium sp. M7A.F.Ca.US.014.04.1.1
CGGCGCGCGGCCTGGTCAACGCCGACCCCGCCAAACCGGACCTCGACAAGCTGCCTACCGACACCTTCGGCACGGTCGAGTTTCGTGACGGCCGCATGGTAGCCTCCATCGGCGGCAAGGACGTCGAGATCCTGAGCAGTTTGAACGGTCAGGCAAATTGGGCGGCGATGAACAGCAATGCGACGCTGTCGGCAACCGGCATCTGGCGGGGCGAAAGCGTCGCGCTGGACGTCGCCTCGGCCAAACCGCTTGTGCTGTTTGCCGGCGGCACGGCGCCGCTGACACTGTCCTTCAAGGCGGCGCCCGCCACCTTCTCGTTCGACGGCACGGCCAGCATGTCTGAAAATACCTATTTCGACGGTCAAGCGAAGTTCTCGGCACCCTCGCTGCGGCGTGTCCTGGAATGGTCGCAGGCCGGCATCGCTCCGGGTGCGGCGATCGGCTCGGTCAGCATTTCGAGCAAGATCACCGCGACCGGCGGGCGCGTCAAGTTCGACAACACGGCGATTGCACTCGACAACAATCCGGGGATGGGTGCGCTGGACCTCTCGCTTGGTGAAGCACAACCGGTGATCTCCGGCACGCTCGCCTTCGACACGCTCGACCTCAGATCGTTTCTGTCGGCCTTCACCCCGCTGGTGCCGACCGGAGGGGCGGGGCCTGGCGAAATCGACACAAGTTTCGCCGACAAGATCAATCTCGATCTCAGGCTGTCGGCGGCGCACGCCACGGCGGGGCCGATCCAGCTCGCCGACGTCGCCGCCACCGCACAGGTCAAGGATGGTCTGTCCGTCTTCGACATCTCCGATGCCTCGGCCTTCGGCGGCAACATCCAGACCAGCCTTCGCTTCGATCGCAAGCCGGAAGGCTCGCAAGTCGAAATCCGCCTTCTGGCGTCCGACATCGACGGCGGTGCTTTCGGCACGGCGGCAGGGATGACGCGGCTGGTGCCGGTCGGCACGGGCACCGTCTCGGTGATCCTCAAGGGGCCGGGCAGAACCTGGGATTCCATCTTCGACAATGCCGACGGCTCGGTCTCGGCGACCTTCGGGCCGGGTGCGTTGAGCAAGCTCAACCTGCCGGCCTTCCTCAAACATACCGAACAGGGCGGCTTCTTCGCGCTCGACGATGTCTCCGACGCAACATTGCCGATCGACGGTGCCGAGATCAAGGCAACCATTTCGAAGGGCGTGGCGCGAATCGACAAGGCCGAGGCCAATTCAGCGAAGTACAAGATCTGGCTGTCCGGCATCGCGTCCTACGCCGGGCGCGGACTGGCCTTGTCCGGCGGCGTCATTCAGCCGGATCAGGCGGCAACGCAGGCCAACGGCCAGCAAGGCCCCAACC
>NZ_RZRW01000982.1:0-1344 GCF_003998745.1 Mesorhizobium sp. M7A.F.Ca.US.014.04.1.1
CGCCCGCACATTGAGCGAGATCGAGGCTGCCGCTGCCAATATCACTCGCGCGGGCGGACGAGCCGAAGCAATCGCTCTCGATATCCGGGACGTTTCGGCAGTGAGTGAAGCTGTTTCACACAGGCCGGCTTTTCACGTGCTGGTCAACAATGCCGGGATGAACCGCACCAACCCATTCCTTGATGTAACGCAGGCCGATTTCGATGATATTATGGCCCTCAATCTCCGTGCTTCCTTTTTTGTCGCGCAGATCGTCGCGCGACGCATGGTCGAGCAAGGCGTCAGTGGCAGCATCATAAACATGTCGTCGCAGATGGGCCATGTCGGCGCCGCGACGCGCAGCGTCTACTGCGCCTCGAAATGGGCAATGGAGGGCATGACCAAGGCGGTGGCAATCGATCTTGCGCCATACAAGATCCGTGTGAACACCATTTCCCCGACGTTTGTAGAAACCCCGCTCGCTCAAAATTTCCTGAAGAACGAAACATTTAAGGCGGAGGTCATGTGCAAAATAAAGCTCGGCCGCATCGGTCATGTCGACGACATAACCGGAGCAGTTGTTTTTCTTGCGTCCGATGCATCCTCTCTGATGACGGGGTCGTCCATGGTCATCGACGGCGGATGGACTGCGGACTAAAGGCAATTCTCAACCCGCAAATTGGCAATCTCTGGTGGTTTTCGCTCCGTCTTTGACGCGACACGCAGTGCACGAGCGGCCAAAGCACAAACCGCGGCTGTCATTGGTGGGCTAAACGCCCACCAGTCTTCACTCCTTAGGGATATGGCAGTCCCAGGGGGCCCGCGAACTATTTGCTCAATCCCGTGGGTCATCGCCAGGTAAAGGGCGAGCACGGAGATCAAGCAAACCCCATTCCTACAACCACGGCCGTCCGCTCAGTTCGACAGACAAAGCTTTCGTGCGATGCCATGCCCGATCCTCACCTGCGAGAAGACTATGCTGCGAAAGGCGTTCTCCAGGATCACGACACGCTCTTCAAGCGCAACGGCAAGTGGCCCCGGCTCGCTCCTCGGCTACATCGTGTGATTTTTCATGGAATGAGGACCCTGTTTGAGGGGTGATTTTCGTCCAAACGGGACCCCTTAACGATGGGTCATCAAGATGCCTCCGGTTTGATCGGAGGCATTTGTGTTTTGGATGTTGGTTGTGGAGACGATTGCGAAGATACGCCGGCTGTCGCTGGTGCAGGGGAAGTCGATCAAGGCGATCTGCCGGGAGCTGAAGATCTCCCGGAAGGTGGTGCGCAAGGTTTTGCGTTCCGAGGAGACAGAGTTCCGCTACGAGCGCAAGCATCAGCCTTATCCGCGGATGGGCGCCTGGCGTGA
>NZ_RZRW01000983.1:0-1341 GCF_003998745.1 Mesorhizobium sp. M7A.F.Ca.US.014.04.1.1
GTGCCGGGAGTACGCCTCGTCATGCTTGGAGGCACCTGCAAGCCGGGTTCTCTAACTCTGGTTGGCCAGCCTGGCGAGAATTTCCTGCGTACCATCCACGCCGATGTGGCAATTCTGGGCACTCACGCCATCACCGGGGACATGCTCACGGAGACCTCGCTCGAGGTCGCGGCGATGAAGCAGGCGATGATCGCCGCGGCGCGACGGGTGGTCGTGCTTGCCGACAATTCCAAATTCACCACTCCGAATTTCTGCACCATCTGCCGCCTGGCCGACATCCACCAGATCATTACCGATGACGGCATCGATCAGGCCAACCTCAGCAATCTTCGGACGCTCGATGTGAACGTCCGCGTCGTGCGCGTCAGCCGTTCGGGTTCTTCAATTGAGCGCTCTTGAGACTGTCGATATCCGGATCATCGCGGACGACCTGACCGGCGCTCTGGACAGCGCGGTTTGCTTCGCCTCGCCAGGCCAAGGTGTCGGCGTGAGCTGGCAACTGGATCGTAGGCTCTCGGGCCGTTCGGCTGTCGATATCGCCACACGTGAGGGCGCCGAGACAACGGCCGTCGCCAGACACTTGAAGTTCGCGCCATGGCTGGCCGCCGGACAGCTGAGCTTCAAGAAGATCGACAGCCTTTTGCGCGGTCACGTCATTGCCGAAATAGAAGCCTGCATCGTCGAAGGTGCGTACCAGCGGGTTGTACTGGCGCCCGCGTTCCCCTTTCAGGGCCGTGTTACACGCCTTGGGCGTCAATGGCGGCTCGATCGGCCCGAAATGGTCGGTCCCGACATCCTCGCCGGCCTCGGTCGGCGCTTTTCCTCTGGCCGGTCGGTACCGGGCACGCGGCCGGTTCATTTCCTCACACTCTACGACGCCGAAACGGACAAGGACCTGGACGAAATCGTTGCAACGGCGAGCGCGCCGCAGACACTCTGGGTTGGTACGGGCGGCCTGGCTGCCGCGCTGGCGCGACACCTGAGCATACCACACAAGCCTGTTCCGGCACTGCCCGCCCCGTTCCTGGGCCTTGTCGGCACAAATCACGAAGTCACGGCGGGACAGGTGGCCTCGTTTGCCACCAAGCATGCTGATGGGCATATCGTTGTGGAACGCGACATCGACAAAGCGAAAAGGGATCTGGCAAAACGGATCATGCGAGGTGCGCCGTCGGTTGTCACTGTGGTTGCATCGGGTGATCGCCACGCGATTGCAGATCATATCGGCAAGGTGTTTGCGTCGCTTCTTGACGGTTTGCCAAAGCCCGGAACGCTGCTCGTCACTGGCGGCGAAACATTGCGATCGGTGTGCTCCAGCCTCGGCGTCGTCGAACTCACGGT
>NZ_RZRW01000984.1:0-1340 GCF_003998745.1 Mesorhizobium sp. M7A.F.Ca.US.014.04.1.1
CCATTATGCTCATGTCTACTGGATGGATGGCGATGCGATGGATGCCGAGACCAGGAAGAAAATCCCGGTCGGCGGACTGCTGTTTCCGGGCGACAAACGGCCGGAGGGTTGGGACTTCCTCTATTTCTCGACGGTGATCGGCATGACGGCGCAGACCGCCGACACCAACATCTCGACGACGCATATGCGTCGTGTCGTGCTTGTCCACTCGATCCTGTCGTTTTTCTTCAACACGGTCATCGTCGCCGCTGCCGTCAATCTCGCCGTCAGCCTGGGCGGTCCGTAATAAATCCGTGATCGGATGAAACATCGGTTTGGATCGCGACGTATCAGGAGGACAATGAGCGCGCAGGCCATGCCGCGAGGCCGGGAGACGAAACACGATGGAATCCGTTGCCAGAAGCCAATCCGCCGCCGATCCAGGCGCTTCGGCGTCGAACGACAAAACGCTGATTTACCGGCAGTCGCGCTGGACGCGGCTGACGCATTGGCTGTGGGCCATCTCGCTGTTCTTCATGCTGTTGTCCGGCCTGCAGATCTTCAATGCCCGTCCGCAGCTCTATATCGGCAAGCAATCGGGCTTCGATTACAACAACACCATCTTCGCCATCGGCGCCGAGAACTCCGATGCGGGTCCGCGCGGCTACACGGAGATCTTCGGCAAACGCTTCAACACCACTGGGGTGCTCGGCTGGTCGGGTCCGGCCGGCCAGGAGACGTCCCGCGCCTTCCCGTCCTGGGCGACCATCCCGTCCTACTATGATCTCGGCACTGCGCGCGTCATCCATTTCTTCTTTGCCTGGATACTCACCACGACGTTGATCGTCTGGCTGGTCGCCAGCATCGTCAACGGTCACATCCGCCGCGATCTCGCGCCACGCCTCGACGATTTGAAGCGGTTGCCGCAAGACATCGTCGACCACGCCAAGCTCAAATTCCACCACACGCGCGAATACAACACGCTGCAGAAGATGGCCTATGGCGGGGTTCTGTTCGTGCTGCTGCCGCTGATGATCATCACCGGTCTGGCGATGTCGCCAAGCATGAACTCGGTGCTGCCTTTCCTCAACGATCTGCTCGGTGGCCGGCAGACGGCACGCACCATCCATTTCACCGTGATGGTGCTGCTGGTCGCCTTCTTCGTCGTCCATATCCTGATGATCCTGGCCGCCGGCCCGATCAACGAGCTGCGCTCGATCATCACCGGCTGGTACCGCACCGATCCTCCCGCACAGAACGACAATACAGCCGAGAGGAGTGCCTGACATGGCGAAGTTTGAGATCAGCCGCCGCAAATTCCTGACCGCTGCCGGCCTTGGCGCTTCCGGTATCATGCTGTC
>NZ_RZRW01000985.1:0-1338 GCF_003998745.1 Mesorhizobium sp. M7A.F.Ca.US.014.04.1.1
CATGAAATGGGTTGCGTGCAACCGTGCCGCGATAAATCTCTTCGGCCTCTTCGAACTGGCCGACCTGTTTCAGCGATGAGCCGAGATTGTCGCGCGCCGCGAGTTGGTCCGGCCGCAGATCCACTGCGCCGCGGAAGAAATCGATGGCCGCAGCAGGGCGGCCGAGGTCGCGCATCACCGTACCGAAATTGTTGAGGAAATCGGGATTCGTCGGCTGCAGGCTCACCGACCGTTCGATGAGATCCAGCCCTTCTTCGCTGCGCCCGGTCTGGTGAAGCAGCAGTCCCAGGAAATGCGCCGCGGCCGCGTGCTTGGGCTGACGCGCCAGCACCTGCCGGTAGATCGTCTCAGCCTCTTGCCGGCGCCCGGCCTGATGCAGTTGCAACGCCTGCTGCACATACTGGTCGAGGCCCAGCGGCGGCTGTCCGCCTGCGCCAGACCTGGCTCCCGCACCCGCCGCTCGTCTTTGATCTCTGTTGATGGGAAACCTACCGTGTTTTATCCGCCTGTGGCGATCTAGGCCATCGGCGCCGCAGGTTCAAGGCTTCGCTTGCTGTCTCGTCCTTTCGTCGGTGCGGAAAGATCAAATCAGCACACCGCGATCCGGCCCCAGCAAATCTGGCTCGAGGCCACGGAGCGCGCGTTCATCGATATCAACTCGGCCCGCTCAACGCTCGTTCGTGCCCGCGAACTTGGCCACGCAGTGGCAATCGACGACTTCGGCACCGGCTACTCCAGCCTGTCCTATCTCGAGGGGCTGCCGCTCGATGCGCTCCTAATCGACAAATCGTTCATCGATACGATCAGCACGAATTCCGCCACCAATTCCGTCACCGCGCATATCATCGACATGGCCAAGACACTAAAGCTGAAGATCGTTGCCGAAGGCGGGGAAACGCAGGCGCTGGCCGACCACCTCGCGGCACGCGACGTCGACTACGGCCAGGGCCGGCTGTTTGCCAGACCCATGCCCGCGTCCGAGTTCATCGCCGACTGTGTTCATCGCCGACTGTCGCCAGGTGAGCCGACGGCTTGATGCTTGTCGTCCTCAACGAGGCGCAGCGTTCTCAGCACGGCCCGTCGCCAACGACGCGATAGTCCGCGGCACGGGCTTCGCAGGAATTGGGGAAGGTGCGCATCTCGCCATGCCGGCGCGCGCACACCGGCGCATATTCGCGGGTGCAGAACGTCTGCTCTTCACCACCGCCGCCGCCGCCACCGCCGCCACCGTCGCGGCACGGACCGTCGCGCACGATGCGGTAGCCGGCCCGGCCGGCAAGACAGGCATTGGCGAAGGTCTCGCGATCGCCGCCGCGCCGCGCACAGACCGGCTCGGAC
>NZ_RZRW01000986.1:0-1337 GCF_003998745.1 Mesorhizobium sp. M7A.F.Ca.US.014.04.1.1
TTCCTGCGGCGCGCGGCGTGTCGCGCCGCCGCGAAATGTGGCGATGCCGTCATAGGGCATCCCCACCACCACGGCGTCGGCCGAAAGGCCGGCCAGGTCGCGAACATGGGGAAACGCCATGAATGGCGGCACGTCACCATACATGCGGGGAACGCCCGCTGGGCTCAGGGCTTCGTTCATGGATGCGGTCCTCCGTCTTGTCTTGTCGATGGTGTCGCTGGCCTAGCGGCCGGCGACGGACTCGTTCTGGAAGAGCATGTTGCGCTGTCTCCAGGTGTCGAGGAATTCCCGCAGGCGCGGGCTTTGCGGATCGTTGAAGAGTTTGGCAGGAGGGCCCTGCTCGACCACCTTGCCGCAGTCCATGAAGACGACGCGGTCGGCGACTTGGGCAGCAAAGCCCATCTCATGCGTCACCACCACCATGGTGATGCCCTCGACAGCCAGTTGCTTCATGGTGTCGAGCACCTCGCCCACGAGTTGGGGATCGAGCGCCGAAGTCGGCTCGTCGAATAGGATCACATGTGGTTCCATGGCGAGCGCGCGGGCGATGCCGACGCGCTGTTGCTGGCCGCCTGAAAGCTGCGAGGGATAGCGCTCGGCGAAATCCGCGAGGCCGACCTTGGCCAGCGCCCGGCGTCCGCTGTCCTTCGCCTTGGCGACGGGGGTGCGCTTGGAAAGGCGTAGGCCCAGCGTCACGTTGTCCAGCACGGTCATGTGCGGCCAGAGGTTGAAGTGCTGGAACACCATGCCGACATTGCGGCGCACGGCATCGATGTTCTGTTCGCTCTCGCGCACCAGTCCCCCGGCGCCGCGCTTGTAGCCGAGCAGCCGGCCCTCGATCTCGATCTCGCCGCTCGTATAGTCCTCAAGGAAGCTAGCGCAGCGCAACAGGGTGCTCTTGCCTGATCCCGAGGGGCCGATGATGCAGACGACCTCGGAGAGATTGATGTCGAGCGATATCCCAGACAAGGCCGCGAACGTGCCGAAATCCTTGGTCAGGTTCCGTATCTTGATGACGGGCTCGGTGGTTTCAGTGGCCATCGTTTGTTCCCAATTGGTGGTTGAGCGGCCTAGAACCGCACCCGGCGCTCAACGTATTTGCCGAGCTGCGCGACTACCTCGACCAGCAGCCAGTAGAGCAGGGCAGCGGCGAGATAGGGTTCGATGACCGCATAGGTCTCGTTGACGAACTGCGTCGTGTTTTTGGTCAGCTCGGCGACGGTGATGATGGACAGCACCGCGGATTCCTTGATGAGGATGATGATCTGGTTGACCGTCGGCGGGGTGATCATGACCAGCCTCTGCGGCAACTTGATATGGCGGATGATTTTCGGGCC
>NZ_RZRW01000987.1:0-1334 GCF_003998745.1 Mesorhizobium sp. M7A.F.Ca.US.014.04.1.1
GCCGCCACAGGCTTTGGTCGAATCCAGCACGGCGCATCTTTTCGGCGCTTTGGAAACGCGTTACGCTCCCTTCATGGACTTGTTGCGCCACAAGAAGACGGTCGCCAGTCGCGGCTTTCTCGACGATCAGTTCCTGATTGCCATGCCCGGCATGAAGGACGACCGTTTCACGCGCTCGGTCATCTATGTCTGCGCCCATTCCGATGAAGGCGCCATGGGCCTGATCATCAACCAGACGCAGCAGATGCTGTTTCCGGACTTGCTCGTGCAACTGGGCATCATGAACGAGCAGGAGGCAATCCGCTTGCCGGCTCAGGCCCGCGATTTCGTCGTGCGCAATGGCGGCCCCGTGGATCGCAGCCGGGGCTTCGTCCTGCATTCGGGCGACTATCGGGTGGAATCATCGCTGACCGTTTCCGACGACATCTGCCTGACGGCGACCGTCGACATATTGCGCGCCATATCGTCCGGCCGCGGGCCTCGTCATGCGCTGATGGCGCTCGGCTATTCCGGCTGGGGCGCGGGCCAATTGGAGACCGAGATCGCAGAAAATGGCTGGCTGACCTGTCCGGCCAGTGCCGAGCTTCTGTTCGACACCGATATCGAGCGCAAATACGACCGGATCCTCGCCTCGATCGGTATCGACCTTGCGCATCTCAGCCTCGCTGCCGGACACGCCTGATCCGTTTACGCTTGCGTCAGCGGATACTGCTCTTTCAGCGTCTTCAGCACCTGGTCGCCCGGCATCGGCGCGCCGAACATGAAGCTCTGGACATATTCGCAGCCCATCTGGCGCAGTTCCAGCGCGTCGCTCTCGTCCGAAATGCCCTCGGCGACGACGGACAGGCCGAGTTCATGCGCCATGTTGACCATCGATTTCAGCAGCACCGCGCGCTTGGGCGTGTTGTCGTCGACGAAGCTCTTGTCGATCTTGATGGTGTCGAAGGGGAAACGCGTCAGATAGGCCAATGACGAATAGCCGGTGCCGAAATCGTCCAGCGACAGGCCGATGCCGAGCTGCTTCAGCTTGGTCAGCACATGGGCGGTCTGCTCGGGATTGTCCATGACAAGCGATTCGGTGAGTTCGAGCCGGAAGCAGCGCGGCTTCAGGTTGGCCCGAGCGATGACCGAGCGGACGTCGCTGACCAGGTCGCGGCGGATCAACTGGCGGCTGGACAAATTCACCGAGACCGACAGCGGCGCGTCGCCGATCTGCTTTTGCCAGCTGGCGAGGTCTTCCGCCGCCTGCTGCATGGCAAACAGGCCGAGCTGCACGATCAGGCCGCAGCTTTCGGCGACCGGGATGAAATCCGCCGGCGGGATCATGCCGCGGC
>NZ_RZRW01000988.1:0-1321 GCF_003998745.1 Mesorhizobium sp. M7A.F.Ca.US.014.04.1.1
ATCCCAAAAATTGCGATCGCATCGGGAGGACTTCGAAGCTGTCGCCAACTTCAGGCACCGATGATGGGAAGCGACGCTGCGCGTGTCCGGCCAAAGTCGCTATAATGTCCAAGGTTGCATCCCAACAAAAAAGCCCGCCACCTTTCGGCGGCGGGCAGTCTCACAGGGGGAAAACACACTGAACGGGAACAGTGCCCCCTTCGAAGCTTGTTGATGCGAGAATGTTCCAGCGCGTCCGCCAGAATAGTTGAAAGCTCACATGGGAGATCCATGCTCTATGGGATGCGATTTTCAAACTGGCCACACAAACTGGCTATGATCGCCTCTGGAACGACGTTCTCTGCCGTAGGGCGTTCCTTGAGAGCCCGCCTAGCTGCCCCTGGACCTGACTGTTTCAATCGCTCTTTGTCTGACGACGGTCCCCTCATGGGTCGTCTCTCCAGGCTCGGCTCCGTCCCCAACCATCTCCGCCAGCCGGCTGAGGAAGTCCACCAAAGCAGCTTGCGGCTCGTCGATTTCGCCGACGACGACCGAAATGCCCCAACGTCCAAGCACGGCCTCCTCCACAGGGTTTCGGCTGGTCATGAAGATGAACGACGGCGGGCGATCTTTCTCATAGCCGGACCGATGCCACGTCTGCCAGAGACGGTGCAGCAACAACCGAATGTTTGGGTCGGAAAGGCTATAGCCAATGAAGAGGATCGTGCTGCCGAGTGCATCCGAGCGAAAACGCACGTCCAGCGGAGAATTGAAGGAGAGGCGATCAAGGTAGTCCGTCTCGGTGAGGACGAGGGAAGAATCCTCGTCGAAATCACCATGGAATTTGACGATGTGGGTAACGCCCTGGCGGGCCTGCGCCACATCGCGTGCATTGGCCACTTTCACGTAGTCCCGACCGTATATTTCATAAGCCAGTTCCAGGTTACGGTCATAATTGGTTGTGTAGATGACAGGGAAATCGAGCTTCACGATGAGACGATGCAACTCGGATTTCTCGATCCGGTCCTTGGGGACAGACCAATTTCGGTCCATCCAACTGCGAAGTGGCCCGATGCTGCCATGCTTGATCCGATAGTACTCGGCCAGGGTTTGAAAACGATCGCGTCGCATGGAAAATTCGTCGTCGACACCGAGCTCCTTTGCCATTCGCTCTATCAGCTTCTCCCAAGAAGGGAGTCCAACACTGATCGACACCCCTGCCCCAACAAACAGAATTGCGCTGCGGTGGTGAATTGCGTTGGCGAGCGAATCCACAGGGTCATCGTTCATGGCCAAGGCTTTCGAGGCCACGCGCGCAGGCAGACCCTAAAGGCGCTTGTTG
>NZ_RZRW01000989.1:0-1320 GCF_003998745.1 Mesorhizobium sp. M7A.F.Ca.US.014.04.1.1
CGAAGCGCGGATCCGCCAGATCGCCGAGAATTCCGGCGTCGAAGGCTCAATCGTCGTCGGCAAGCTCACCGACAGCAAGGACCACAATCAGGGTTTTGACGCCCAGAACGAGGTCTATGTCGACATGATCAAGGCAGGCATCGTCGATCCGGCGAAAGTGGTGCGCACCGCACTCCAGGATGCCGGCTCGATCGCAGCCCTTCTGATCACCGCCGAAGCGATGATCACCGACGTTCCGGCCAAGGATGCAGCACCTGCGGGTGGCGGCGGTGGCGGCATGGGCGGCTACTAAAACCCAGGATTTGTCCGATCTGTTGGAGATGTGAATGGCGGCCCCGATCGGGGCCGCTACGATTCTCAAGATGATCATCGCAAAGTTTACGCAGTCGCCCGGCTCAGTCCCGGGAGGCAATCATGATCTTGCGGCTTTCGAAGGGGACGCAATCCACGCTAGACTGTCCAGGCGGCCGTCTGGTTGCGGAGCTCGCCGGACTTTGGCAAGCGATCGGACGAACCGCCATCCCCGACACGGAGACACGTTCATGTTTGCGGCCAAGGCCATCGACACCTCAGACAAGCCCGCGTTCTACCGCGACCTCGCCACCCAATTGAAGGCGCTGCTCGAGGGTGAGCGCGATTCGATCGCCAACGCCGCCAACACCGCAGCACTCATCTTCCAGATGGTGCCGGACCTCAACTGGGCCGGTTTCTATTTCCTGCAGTCGGACGAGGAAATGGTGCTCGGGCCTTTCCAGGGCAAGCCGGCCTGTGTGCGCATCGCCGTCGGCAAGGGCGTGTGCGGAACGGCGGTCGAACTCGGCACCTCGATGCTGATCAAGGACGTGCATGATTTTCCCGGCCACATCGCCTGCGATGCCGATTCGCGCTCGGAACTGGTGGTGCTGCTCGAGGACGATGA
Organism: Mesorhizobium sp. M7A.F.Ca.US.014.04.1.1; assembly: GCF_003998745.1. Classification (NCBI taxonomy): domain Bacteria; kingdom Pseudomonadati; phylum Pseudomonadota; class Alphaproteobacteria; order Hyphomicrobiales; family Phyllobacteriaceae; genus Mesorhizobium; species Mesorhizobium sp. M7A.F.Ca.US.014.04.1.1. The sequence goes on from NZ_RZRW01000989.1 coordinate 920, forward strand.
AGGCGTCTTCGGCGTGCTCGATCTCGACAGCCCGCTGCCCGGCCGCTTCGACAAGGCCGACCAGGCCGGCATCGAGACGCTGGCGGCGATCTATGCCGCGGCGAGTTCGTTCGAGGACTGAGCTGCGTCCTACGGCTCGGTCTTCAGCGCGCGATTGAAAGCTGCAATCGTCATGTCGATCAGTTGCGCGTGAATATCACCGCGCGATCGTGCTCCACCGTCATCGCAAACCGGGTCGCCGATCTGTTCGGCCGCAATGATGCCGGCAGCGCCGGGCTTACATTCGCCGAACATGCTGTAGTGGCTCGCATCCGCGATCGTCGCATAGCTCGCCTTTGAAATTGCTTTTGCGATCGCGGATGCGTCGGCGGTCACGGGAATCTTTCCTGGTCGGCCAAGAT
>NZ_RZRW01000099.1:0-13612 GCF_003998745.1 Mesorhizobium sp. M7A.F.Ca.US.014.04.1.1
GGCTTCGGACATGGCAACTCCTGTGCGAGGCCATGCTGCAGGCAGGGCCGACAGACTGGAATATAAGCCTTCCATCATTCAAAGGCAGGTGGCATATTCGTAACTTGTCCTTCCATTTTTCGGAAGAAGCTATGGATCGTCTCGAGGCCATGTCGCTCTTTGTCGCCGCGGTGGACGCCGGCAGCCTTTCCGCGGCCAGCCGCCGTTTCGGCATTCCGCTGGCGACGGTCAGCCGCAAGATTTCCGATCTCGAGCGCCATCTGAACACACGCCTCCTGAATCGTTCGACGCGACGGCTGACACCGACCGATGCCGGCCAGGCCTATCTTGCCGCCTGCCGCCGCATCCTGGACGACGTCGGCGAGGCCGAACGCACGGCCGCCGGCGAATACAGTGTTCCGACCGGCGAACTGGCCATCACCGCGCCGGTCGTCTTTGGCCGCCTGCACGTGCTGCCGGTCGTCACCGGCTTTCTCGCCGCCTATCCCGACGTGGACATCCGCCTGACATTGGCCGATCGCATAACCCAGCTGGTCGAGGACCATTTCGATCTCGCCATCCGCATCGGCCGATTGCCCGATTCGAGCCTGGTCGCCATCGGCGTCGGCGCGATCCGCCGCGTCGTCTGCGCCAGCCCGGCCTATCTGGCCGAACACGGCACGCCAACGACCCCGGAGGATCTGGAAACACACGATTGCATCACCTTCGAGGGGCTCGCCTCCGCCGCCAGTTGGAGCTTCATCAAGGGCAAGGCCGAAATCCCGGTTCGGGTCCGCTCGCGGCTTCAGGTCAACACCGCCGAAGCGGCCATCGATGCCGCGATTGCCGGCGTCGGGCTGACGCGTGTGCTTTCCTACCAGATCGAAGCCGCGCTGCGGTCCGGCGCGCTGCGCGTCCTGCTGCAGGAATTCGAGCCGGCGCCATGGCCGGTAAGCCTGGTGCATGCGGGCCACGGCCTGCTGCCGGTCAAGCTGCGCGCCTTCCTCGATTTTGCCGCTCCGCGCCTGAAGGCGCGGCTGGCGCGGCTGATGTAGCGGAACCAGGCCAACCCATCGGTGGCCGTTCTTCGTCGCCACCCAAAGCGCCCTGCGGCCATTTCCTTTTTTCCCGCGCTTGGTGTAACCAACGCTCACCTCCTCACCGGGCTCCCCCAATGCTCTACATCAGATCGCTGACGTTCAATTTCGTCTTCTACGTCAACCTGATCGTCCAGATGATCCTCTGGACCCCCTACTATTTCCTGTCGCCCCGGCACCGCGCCTGGTTCGTGCCGAAATTCTGGTCGCGCACCTCGATGTGGCTTTACGAGAAGATCGCCGGAACGAAGAACGAGATCACCGGCCGGGAAAACCTGCCCGAAGGCTCCTTCATCCTGGCACCAAAGCATCAGTCGTTCTGGGACGCGATCGCCTTCTTCCCCTTCCTTCAGGACCCGCTCTACATCCTCAAGCGCGAGCTGACCTGGATCCCGTTCTTCGGCTGGTACATCATGAAGATGCGCATGATCCCGGTTCATCGCGGCAGCCGTTCGAAGGCACTGAAGGCCGTGGTCGCCGCGACCAAGGAAGAGATGGCGCGCAACCCTCGCCAGCTCATCATCTACCCCGAAGGGACAAGACGCGCGCCGGGCGACGAACCGGCCTACAAATACGGCATCGTCGAAATCTACACGCAGCTTGGTGTTCCGGTGGTGCCGGTTGCCCATGTCGCCGGCCTCTATTGGCCGCGCCGCAAATTCCTGCGCTATCCCGGCACCATCAAGGCGCGTTTCCTGCCGCCGATTCCACCGGGACTGAGCAAGGACGAATTCATGGCCCGGCTGATCGGCGAGACCGAAGCTGCCTGCGACCAGTTCCTGATGGATGCGGCGCGCGGCCCGAACCCGCCTGCCTTGCCGCCGACAGCGGTGAAAAGGCTGCAAGAGCTGGACAACGCCGCAAGAACCAAAGTCTGAACCGGAAGTCTCCGGCCGGCAGTTCTCAGCCGAACACCGCCAGCGCGGTGGTCAACACCAGCGTCACGGCAAAGATCAGATTGATGATCCGCGAGGCCGCCGGCCGGCGCAGGAAGCGCGCGAACCCAGCCCCCGCGACAAGCCACAGAGCGTGGATGGCAACGATCATCAGGGCGAGAACCGCCAGCTTCAGCCATAGACCAGGCTCAGTGGCGCCCTGTTTGGACGAAGCACCGGCGAACACGGCGGCGATCGCCACATAGGCCTTTGGATTGGCGACCGCGAGAAGAAATCCAGCCAGCCATGTGGGACGCGAAGTCTCGGCGGCGCGGGCGGCCAGCGGCGGCGCCGTAGCGATCTTGAAGGCGAGATAGAGGATGTAGGCCGCGGAGGCCAAAGCCAGCAACGGCGCCAGCTTCGGCATCGAGGTGAGCACTGCCATGACCCCGGTCGCGACAACCAAAAGCACGGCGATCGTGCCCAGGATGATTCCCCAGGCATAGCCCAGGGAATGGCGCAAACCGAAGGCGGCACCAACGGCGGTGACGCTTATCGTTGCCGGCCCCGGGCTGCCCATGACGACGGCGGAGGCAAGCACGAGCGCGCACAACTGGCGCCAAAGATCCGGCTGCAAAAGAAGCGGCTCAGTCATCTCACCCTCTGTCTTGCCCCGTGCGAAGGAGGCTATGGCAAGACAAGAGGGTCGTCTTGGACGTTCGTGCGAGGAGCGGCCGCCGAAACTTCAGTCGCTCGCCCTGTCGAGTTCGGCCATGTCGGCGGCGCTCAGCTTCAGCGACGCCGCCTTGATCAGGCTGTCCATCTGCTCGGGCTTGGTGGCGCTGGCTATCGGCGCGGTGACGCCCGGCCGAGCGATCACCCAGGCAAGCGCGACTTCCGCCTGCTTGGCCGAATGCCTTGATGACACCGCGTCGAGTGCCGCAAGGATGCGCATGCCGCGCCCATTGAGATAGTCCTTCACGCCGCCGCCACGCGGGCTTTGGCCGAGATCGGCCTCGCTGCGGTATTTGCCGCTGAGGAAACCTTTGGCCAGGCTGAAATAGGTGATGACGCCGATGTCCTCGGCCACGCACAGATCGCGCAACGGCCCGTCAAAGGATGAGCGATCGTAGAGATTGTATTCCGGCTGCAGCACCTCGTAGCGCGGCAGACTGCGCAGGCTCGCCACATCGAGTGCCGCACGCAACTGGCCGGCGTCGAGGTTAGAGCACCCGGCATAGCGAATCTTGCCCTTGGCGAGCAGCTTCTCGTAGGCGCCAAGCGTTTCCTCATAGGGCGTCGCAGGATCCGGCCAATGCGACAGATAGAGATCGATGAATTCGGTCTGCAGCCGCTTCAACGATGCGTCGACGGCCTTTTCGATGTAGGCGGCGGACAGGTCCTTGTGCCCCTGTCCCATATCCGAACCGACCTTGGTGATCACCACGACCTTGTCGCGATTGCCACGGTCTTTCATCCATTTACCGATGATGGTTTCCGATTCGCCGCCCTTGTGGCCTGGAACCCAGCGCGAATAGGCGTCCGCCGTATCGATGGCGTTGAGGCCGGCGCCGACGAAGCGGTCGAGCAGGTCGAACGAGGTTTTCTCGTCGGCAGTCCAGCCGAAGACGTTGCCGCCCAGAACCAGCGGCGCGATGGACAAGTCGGTGCGACCGAGACGACGTTTCTGCAAGGCGGATCTCCGGGATGATTGGGCGGGCAAATGGCGCCCGCGGTCTGAGGGTTGGAGCCTAACCTAGGTCTTGCCTGAACGAGGTCAAAGGCCTGACGGCCTTTTTCCGCAGAGCCAGCTTCACAAAGGCGCGACCTGCAGCGCCACCTCTTCCAGCCAATGATCGCGAATGCCCAGCGCCTCGAGATGCTCCAGCGTGCTCAGCACATAGTCCTCGTTGTTGCCGGACTGGCCGACCGCACCGCGCACCACGGCCGCCGCATCTGCAGCGTCGAGCGCTCCGGCATATTGCTCGTGCTGGCGGTCGACAATGTAAACCACCGCGTCGACCGTACCGCCGCCGTCGAGGCGAACCTTGAGCAGACGCTCCAGATAGACATTGGTGACCAGCTCGCGCTCGCGCAGATAGGCCATAACCTCGTCGCGCAAGTCGCCGGGGACGCGGAATGCGAGGCCGACGCAGGACCCGCCACGATCGAGGCCGAGCACCAGCCCCGGCCGCTCGCGCGTGCCGCGATGCACGAAGGAATAGACGCAGAGCGAGCGCCGGTAGCCATGCAGGCGGGCACGCTGTGTTTCGACATGCGCGAATCCCGGCCGCCAGATCAGCGAGCCATAGCCAAACACCCAAAAATCGCCCATATCGCCGCGCCTGATTGCAAAAGATGCCAACACCGCACCCGGACCGGTGTTTTTTCCGCCCGTCCCGTCTAACTATTCGTCTGTCCACCTGGCGGAATCGACTACCCGTCCGCAATACCCATGCGTTAACGAGAGCCAAAGCATGACGTCAAGTGACGAACGCCAGCCGAACAAACGTCGCCGCCTGATCTGGCTTGCAGCATTCATCGTCGTGCTGTTCGCCCTCTACAGCGGCGGCTGGTTCTATCTGGCTGACCGCGTCAGGAGCGAGGCCGACAAGGCGGTTGCCACGCTCAACAAGAATGGCGTCGAGGCCGGCTGCGCCAATCTCCAGGTCAGCGGCTATCCCTTGAGCTTTACCGTCTCCTGCGACAACCTCGCCTATGAGGACGATGCCAAGAACATTGCGGCCTCAGCCGGCAGTTTCAACGCAGCCGCCCAGATCATCCAGCCTCTGTCGCCGGTTGCCAATCTGCGCGGCCCGCTCAGGACCTCCGTGCCGGACATGGTGCCGCTGTGGATCGACTGGGACAATCTGCAGGCCAATTTCAAATTGTGGTGGCCGCTGCCGCGGCGGATTTCGCTGGAGGCAGAGGGCCTTTCCGGCCAGACCGATCCGGCCGACGATACCGATCCGGTGCAACTGTTCAGTGCCGGCAAGGCATCAGGTCAGTTGCAGCCCAACGGCGAGGATATCGACTATCTCGGCAGTTTCGGCGATCTCGAGGTCGACCCCGACGCACTTGGCGGGCGCGTGCTTCCGGCGCTCGATGCCAGCGGCGACGTGACATTGAAGAACGGCGTCGCACTGATCGGCACGCGGGTGAAGAGCCTTCGTGGCCAGGCGATCGAAATCCGCAACCTTGATCTGTCGTCGGGGACGGCGCGCATCACCGTTTCGGGACCGCTCTCGGTCGATGCCGAGGGCCTGGTCAACGCCGACCTGATGATCAGGTTGAAGGACCCGAAGGCGGTGGCGGCCATCCTCGGCACCGCCATACCCGAGCAGAAAAGCCAGATCGAGCAGGGTTTTTCTGCCCTGGCGGTGCTCGGCAACGAACCGTCCATGCCGCTGAAGGTGGTCAGGGGCAAGGCCTCGCTCGGCTTCATTCCGCTGGGCAAGATCAAGCCGGTCGAATAGCTCAGCCATGGCAAAACCCGTGAAGCTGCTGAGCGTTGGCGCTTTGACGCTGGACACCATCCTGCACGTCGAGACGCTGCCCATGCATCAGGGCAAGTTCATGGCCTCCGACGGCGTCCAGATCGCCTCGGGCATGGCCACCAGCGCCGCCTGCGCTGCCCATCGCCTGGGCGCCGAAGTATCGCTGTGGGCGAGTGCCGGCGACGATGCCGTCGCCGACCAGCTCATCGCCGGCATAGAGGCCGAAGGCGTCGATTGCACCTTCGTGCGGCGCGTCAGAGGTGCCCGCTCGGCGCTGGCCTCCATCCTGGTCGACGCGCATGGCGAGCGCATCATCGTGCCGTTCTATGACAGGCTTGCCCAGGCCGATCCCGACGTCCTGCCGGTCGCCGACCTCATGGCATTCGATGCCGTTCTGGTCGATGTCCGCTGGCCGGGTGCGGCGGCACTCGCCCTGAAGGCGGCGCGCGCCATCGGCCGTCCGGCGATCCTCGATGCCGACACCGCGCCGCTGGAGGTCCTTGAGCAGTTGTTGCCGCTCGCTACGCACATCATCGCTTCGGAGCCGGCAGCGCGCATCGTCTGCGGCCAGGCGCTCGATCCGAAAACGGCTTGCGCCGATCTCGCCAGCCGCAGCGACGCTTTTGTCGCAGTGACAGGCGGCGCGGCGGGCAGTTGGTGGCACGACCGTCGCGCTGGCTGCGTGCGCCATGTCGCGGCGCCGAAAATCAAGGCGGTCGACACGCTCGCCGCCGGCGATGTCTTTCACGGCGCCTTCGCCGTCGGGCTGGCGGAAGCCATGCCGGTCGAGCAGGCTTTGCGGTTTGCCAGTGCGGCCGCGGCGCTCAAATGCCTGCGCTTCGGCGGCAGGCTTGGCGCGCCGAACCGAGCCGAGACGCTGGCCATGGTTGCGCAGACCTGGCCTGCCTGAGACAGACCTAGCCCTTCGCGGGGTGCTCGACCGCCTGACGGCCGAAATCGGGAACGTCGATGTCCTGGCCGGCTTCGATGATCGAGCGGCGCACGGCGCGGGTGCGGGTGAACAGGTCGAAGAGTTTTTCGCCGTCGCCCCAGCGGATTGCGCGCTGCAGCGACGCCAGATCCTCCGAGAACCGCGCCAGCATTTCGAGGATGGCGTCCTTGTTGTGCAGACAGACATCCCGCCACATGGTCGGATCGGAGGCGGCAAGGCGGGTGAAGTCGCGGAAGCCGGAAGCCGAATATTTGATCACTTCGGATTTGGTCACCGACTGCAGATCATCGGCGGTGCCGACGATGTTGTAGGCGATGATGTGCGGCAGATGCGAGACGATGGCCAGCGTCATATCGTGATGCTGGGGATCCATCGTGTCGATGTTGGCGCCGCAGCGCCGCCAGAACTCCGACAGCCTCTCCAACGCGTCCGGGTCGGTGTCGGGCAGCGGCGTGAAGATGCACCAGCGATTGTCGAACAGGTCGGCGAAACCGGCGTCGGGGCCGGATTTTTCTGTGCCCGCCAGCGGGTGGCCGGGAATGAAATGGACACCTTCAGGCACATAAGGCTGCATTTGCGCAATGACAGACGCCTTGGTCGAGCCGACATCGGTGAGGATCGCGCCCGGCTTCAGCGCCGGCGCGATTTCCTCGGCAACCGTGCCGGACGAGCCGACCGGCACCGAAATGATGACCAGGTCGGCATCGCGGACAGCTTCTCTCGCATCGGTGCTATAGCTATCGCCCAGCCCAAGCTCCTCGGCCCGTGCCAGCGTCGCCGCACTGCGGGTCGAGATGGATACGTGGCGGGCGAGGCCCTCGCGGCGGATGACGCGGGCCAGCGACGAGCCGATCAGGCCGATGCCGACCAGCGCGATCTTTTCAAACATCGGTGATGTCATGGTTTCTAGCTTTTCAGGAATGTCGTGAGAGCGGCGACAACGCCGCGATTGGCCTGTTCGGTACCGACGGTCATGCGCAGCGCGTTGGGAAAGCCATAGCCCGAAACGCGCCGCAATATATAGCCGCGCGCCGTCAGATAGTCGTCCGCCGCCGCTGCCGAATGTTTCTGGTCCTCTGGAAAATGAATGAGGATGAAATTGCCGACGCTGGGCGTCACCCGCAATCCAAGCTTTGTGAATTCCTCACTCAGCCAGGCCAGCCAGGTCTCGTTGTGCGCCACGCTGCGCTCGACATGGGCGCGATCGCGAATGGCGGCGATGCCGGCCTCGATCGCCGTCGCATTGACGTTGAAGGGGCCGCGCACGCGGTTGATGGCGTCGACGATGTGCATCGGCCCGTACATCCAGCCGATCCGCGCCCCGCCAAGGCCGATCTTGGAGAAGGTCCGGGTCATCACCACGTTCTCTGCGCTGCCGACCAGTTCGATGCCGGCCTCATAGTCGTTGCGGCGGACATATTCGGCATAGGCCGCGTCGAGCACCAGAAGCACGTGCCTGGGCAGACCGGCATGCAGCCGCCGCACCTCCTGGAACGGCACATAAGTGCCGGTCGGGTTGTTGGGATTGGCGAGGAACACGATCTTGGTGCGCCGCGTGACGGCGGCCAGGATGGCGTCGATATCGGCGCGCTCGTCTGTTTCCTTGATCGTCACCGGAACGGCGCCCGCCGACTGGATGTAGATCTTGTAGACCATGAAGGCGTGTTCGGTGATGACGGCCTCGTCGCCGGGCGCCAGATAGGTCTGCGCCAGCAGGCCGAGGATCTCGTCGGAGCCGTTGGAGCAGATGATGTTCTGCGGGTTGAGGCCATGCACCTCGGCGATCGCTTCGCGCAGCCGCCTGGCGGTGCCGTCGGGATAGATGTCGAGCTTGCCGGCAATCTCGCGCGCGGCTTCGATCGCCTTCGGCGAGGGCCCGAGCGGGTTCTCGTTGGAGGACAGCTTGTGGACCTTGGCGACGCCGGCAGGCGCCGTGCTCTTGCCCGGCACATAGGCGTCTATGTCCATGATGCCCGCGCGCGGGGTTGGACGTGCCTGGTCCGGTGTCTGGCTCATGTCGCAAAATCCGTCGAGAACGCTTCCTGAGGGAAGCCGCAGCGGAAATACAAGCCGTGGCCTGCAATGTCGAGAGGCGACAGCCTCCCGCCCAAGGCAGGCCGTTGACGCCGGCGCGCCACAGCCCTAGAAGGGGAGCGAACTTCCGTGGTGATTTGGCCGGTCGGCTTGCAGCCACGTTAAACAACTTGCTAAAGGGCCGTTTGCATCCTGTAACCGGCTTTGCGACCGCAATGCCGGTTTTTTGTTGTCCGCGCCGGCCGGACACCCGTATCGGCATCGACTTTCGACGAGTGCGATGCGTGGGCTCAAAGTGTGAGATGGATGTCATGGCCGTTCTGCGTGCCCGCAAAACCAACAACGAGGTCGACCAACCGTCGAGCCCGGTTTTGCGTTTTGGATCCGACAAGCCGCTCAAGCTGGACGCCGGCACGCTGCTGTCACCGTTCCAGATCGCCTACCAGACCTATGGCACGCTGAACGATGCCCGCTCCAACGCCATCCTCGTCTGCCATGCGCTGACCGGAGACCAGCACGTCGCCAGCACCAATCCGGTGACCGGCAAGCCTGGCTGGTGGGAAGTGCTGATCGGCCCCGGCAAGATCATCGACACCAATCGTTTCTTCGTCATCTGCTCCAACGTCATCGGCGGTTGCCTTGGCTCCACCGGCCCGGCTTCGACCAATCCGGCCACCGGCAAGCCGTATGGGCTCGACCTGCCGATCATCACCATCCGCGACATGGTGCGGGCGCAGCAAATGCTGATCGACCATTTCGGCATCGAGAAACTGTTTTGCGTGCTCGGCGGCTCGATGGGCGGCATGCAGGTGCTGGAATGGGCGTCGAGCTATCCGGAGCGCGTCTTCTCGGCGCTGCCGATCGCCACCGGCGCGCGCCATTCCTCGCAGAACATCGCCTTTCATGAGGTTGGCCGGCAGGCTGTCATGGCCGATCCGGACTGGCATGGCGGCAAATATTTCGAGCACGGCAAACGCCCGGAAAAGGGCCTGGCGGTAGCGCGCATGGCCGCCCACATCACTTACCTGTCGGAAGCCGCCCTGCACCGCAAGTTCGGCCGCAATCTGCAGGATCGCGAAGCGCTGACCTTCGGCTTCGACGCCGACTTCCAGATCGAAAGCTATCTTCGGCACCAGGGCATGACCTTCGTCGATCGCTTCGACGCCAATTCCTACCTCTACATGACGCGGTCGATGGACTATTTCGACCTCGCCGCAGACCATGGCGGCCGGTTGGCCGATGCCTTCGCCGGCACGAAAACCCGCTTCTGCTTGGTGTCGTTCACCTCGGATTGGCTGTTCCCGACCGAGGAGAGCCGCTCGATCGTGCATGCGCTCAACGCCGCCGGCGCATCGGTATCCTTCGTCGAGATCGAGACCGACCGTGGCCACGACGCATTCCTGCTCGACGAGCCGGAACTGTTTGCCGCGATAAACGGCTTCATCGGCTCGGCGGCCCGAGCGAGAGGGCTGAGCGCATGACCCGGAAAAATTGCAGGCTTTTCGGATCGGGATCATGCGCCAGGCGGGAGGCGAAGCCATGAGCGTCAACCGCGACCAGCGCGTCGACCTCGAAGTCGTCGCCAACCTCATCCCGCCACAGTCGCGCGTGCTCGATGTCGGCTCGGGCGACGGCTCGCTGCTCGAACTGCTGCAGGACACCAAGCAGGTCGACGGCCGCGGACTCGAGCTGTCGCAGCGCGGCGTCAACGAATGCGTGGCGCGCGGCCTCTCGGTCATCCAGGGCGACGCTGACAAGGATCTCGAATTCTATCCCGACAAGGGCTTTGACTTCGTCGTCCTGTCGCAGACGCTGCAGGCCACCCGCAACCCGAAGCTGGTGCTCGACGAACTGCTCAGGATCGGCAACCGCGCCATCGTCTCCTTCCCCAATTTCGGCCATTGGCGTGTGCGCCTGTCGCTGTTCCTCAACGGCCGCATGCCGGTGACCAAGGACCTGCCCTATTCCTGGTACGACACGCCCAACATCCACTTCTGCACCATCCGCGATTTCGTCAATCTGTGCGACGAACTCGGCGCGACAGTCGAGAAGGCAACCGCCCTCGACGCCGCCGGCCAGAAGATCGGCTTGTCGATGCCGTGGTGGTTCTGGAATTTCTTCGGCCAGCAGGCAGTGTTCTTGCTGAAACGGTAATTTCCTCACCGATCAAAGACCCGACTCGCCAAGCAACAGTGTGTTTGGCGCCGAGCAAAGTCGCCCTGTATGACGATCGCGAACCAGTGTAAATGGCGTCGACTGTTTGACAGCGGGCTAGTGCGGCTATAGCCACACTGACGGCTCGGGGGGGCAAAAAATGGTCGAAGAACGCGCAACTTATTCACTCGTCGTCGAAATGGAGAATGCAAAATCGATCGACTGGGGCGAGATCGGCGTTGGGATGAAGGCCTTGGCTCGGGAAATCTCATCGGTTTCAGCAACCGGTTCAGCGCGACCAAGGATCGTCATCTCTCACGGCGGAGCAGAGTCGGACAAAGAGGCGTTGCGTCGTGAGATTTCGAATGAGGCCCCGCAGCTCGGTCAGGTTGCCGAACTCGTCTTCACAGCTTTCCCTGGCGGCCGATATTACGACCTGAAGAACAACGGTATGCTGGCATCGGACGGAGATATCGTCATCTTTCTGGATTCCGACGTGGTCGCGGAACCAGGATGGCTATCAGGACTGCTTGAACCCTTTGAAAACTCTGAAGTTATCTGCGCAAACGGATATACATACCTTTCATACGACGACTTCTTTTCAAGAACCTTTGCGTTGATCTGGTTTTTCCCGATGGCCCGTGGTGACGGGCGATTTGCCTCGAAGCGAGCGATCAACGCCAACAATGTAGCGTTTCGACGCGAGTGGATCCTCAGCCACCCTTTTCCAAAACATAACGGCTTCAAGGTTTCCTGCACTTTGCTGATGCGCGAACTGCTGCGGGAAGGCCACAAAATTCATAATGTCAACGCACGCGTTTATCACTATTCGCCGCGGGGCTGGCGGTTCTTTTACTGGCGCGCCCTGGTTACAGGTCGCGACGCCGACCGGAAGTTCGTTGCGCTCAATTCGCCGAGCCGCACGCGACGGATAGTCAAGTCCTTCAGCCGGTGGCTCACCATGTCATGGCGCACGACACGACGGATCGTAGGCCATGCCCGGGAAACCGGGATGCCGCTTTGGCAGGTTCCCTTTTCTCTGATTGTCGGTCAGGCATTTTATGGTTTGGCGTTTTGGGGCCAGTTCAGTTTCGCAACTGGCATGGTTCGCGACAAAATCGAAACGGTGCCAGACTATGTTGGGCATAGCTAGACGCTGTACCGCCATTCCTTGAACCGCAGTTCAGCGTCCAATTGATCCTTGATCCGGCGATTGCTCCAGAACATCCGTGGCCTTGTGCGGATGTTCGACGCCGTCGACGAACACCACATCGGCCTCCGAATTGTCCGTGCGCAGCGCCAGTATCGCTTGGTAGGCCGGCGAATTGTACCAGCCATGCACATGCTGCCTGTCGGGAAATTCTATGATGATCAGATGGCCAGGCCAGTCGTTCTCGATCACCTCCACATCGCCGCCATGGACCAGAAAACGGCCGCCGAAAGGTTCCAGCGTGGCATCTATCCTATGCAGATATTCGACGATCTGCGGACCCATTGTGGCTTGGCGCATATGGGCGACGGCGTAAGCGGCCATGACTGAACTCCCTTGTCATCGAAGCCGAGTTGCCGGCCTCTGCATGGGCAATCTGACCAAAGGCCGAGCGCTAAGCGATTACGTCTGAGGTAATGGGATGTATGCTATCTGTCATGATGGGTTGCTTCCACGGTGATTCGTAATGCTATGTGCGGCGGTGCTGTTGCAATTGGAACGCTAAGAGCGGGGATTCGTTGTCTCGCCTGGATTGAGTACCGGCACGGTGGGTGACAGGGGCAGTCGTTTTTTATAGCGTCGCGCCGACTGTGATGTGGTGTAGAGAAAGGGAAGTCCAATCCATTCGACCGTTCTGAAAATCGAAAAGTCCTGGACAGACGCGCAACCCTGCGCAGGAAACAGCTGACAGACATGGCCGGGATCGATCCAGTACCTCTCATCACGGTCATTACGCCGACCCACAACCGACGCGAAACAGTGTTGCGCGCCGTGGAAAGCGTATTCTCCCAGAGCATGTCGAGGTTTGAGCACATTGTCGTCGACGATGGTTCGACCGATGGGACCGAAGCGGCGCTGGCCCGCATCCAGGACCCGCGGCTGATCTATGTCGGGGCGAAATGGCGAGGCGCCAACGCCGCCAGGAATGCCGGCATCGAGCGGGCGCGGGCACCGTTGGTGACGTTCCTCGATTCCGACGACATCTACTTGCCGCACCGGCTTGAACGAACCCTGACCTGGTTCGATGAAAATCCTGCACTGCAAGTGCTGATCAGTTCGTTCGTGTCCCTGAAGGGCAATCGCATCACAAACTGCGCCAACCCAGAGGCATTCGTGAGCCCCGCAATGCTTGAGCGGACGCTGGTTGGGCAGACCATCTTCATCGCCGGCTCCGCGATCACTGCTCGCCGTGAAGCCTTGCTGGCCATCGGCGGCTACGACAGCGACATCACCCGCATGCAGGATCGCGAATTGCTGCTGCGCCTTGCCCGGCGCTTCGGTGCGCAACTGTCCGAGGACCTCGACTGGACGAAATACAATTCGGAGAACTCGATTTCCGGCCGCCGTGACGGCTATGTCGAGGCCTATGCGAACCTGATGGGCAAACATCCTCATATTGCCCACGCCTACCCGCACATTCCGCCTTACATGATCTCGCGGCAGCTCATCGCCGATATCCTGCGAGGCAGGATACCGGAGGCATTCCAGGGCTATATGGCCAACCGATCGTCGAAAGCGCTTGGCTACTCGCTGCCGGAATTGATGCAAGGCTATGTCCATGGCCGACGCTGGCGCCGCGATCTCTCCAACGAGTTTCGCAACCAATGTGGCGCCCGGCTCGCCTGAACCCAGAGCAACTCCAGGAAAATCGTGGAACGGTTTTCCCTCCGGATTGCGTGAACCGCACTATCGAGAGCTCAGCGGTCAAGTTCGGGAAAATACGGATCCGATAAAAACCGCCTGTCCCGTTCGCCCTGCAGGCAGTCTATCGGCTTGGCCGCGTCGACGGGGGTGATTCTCGCCTTGTCCCGAAT
>NZ_RZRW01000990.1:0-1316 GCF_003998745.1 Mesorhizobium sp. M7A.F.Ca.US.014.04.1.1
CTTTGGGCAAGCGCGATATAAGGGCGAAGACTTTCACAATCAATAAAAATCGTCTCGCAGGTTGTAAAATTTCTGGCGTCGAACAATGTTGCGGCAACCGTATCCGGATATCGAACGATGACAGGCACGCACGGCCCTCTCAACGCCTTTCTCGATCTTCGCCAGATGCCCGTGGCACATGCCCAGCTCGGCCCGTTGGCCGGCCTGCGGCTGGCCGTCAAGGACATATACGACGTCGCCGGCTACCGCACCGGTTGCGGCAATTTGCAAAAATTCGCCGAAAGCCACGCAGCCTCGCGCACCGCACCCGCCGTGCAGATGATCCTCGATGCCGGCGCACGCTTCGTCGGCAAGACGCAGACCGACGAGCTCGCCTTCGCGCTGTTCGGTCAGAATGCGCATTTCTCGTTTCCGGTGAACCCGGCGGCACCCGACCGCGTCACCGGCGGCTCCTCATCGGGGTCGGCGGCGGCGGTGGCGGGCAGGCTGGCCGATATCGCCACTGGTTCCGACACCGGCGGCTCGATCCGCGCGCCGGCGAGCTTTTGCGGACTGATCGGGCTGCGCACCACGCATGGCCGCATTTCGCTCGACGGCACGATGAAGCTGGCGCCGAGCCTTGACACGTTCGGCTGGTTCGCCGACGACATCGAGACCTACGAGACCGTCGGCAAGCTGCTGCTCGGCCGCGATCCGCACCAGCACGTGTTGGACCGGCCGCTGGCGCTGGATTGGCTGGACGGGCTGGTCGCCCGCCCGGCGCTGGCCGAATATGCCGGAATGAAGGGGCTGGCGGGCGCGGTTTTCGGCGCGCCGGCGACGCCGGCAATCCGCTTCTCCTCATCTCCCGATGAACTTTACTGGTGCTTTCGCCGGCTGCAGGCCAGGGAGGCCTGGGCGGTGCATGGCGAATGGATCACCAGCGGCGAGCGCGGCCTCGGCACCGGCGTCGAGGAGCGTTTCGGCTTCGGCCGCGCCGTCGACGACAAGACGGCGCAGGCCGAGAAGGTGCGGCGTCTGACCTTTCGCGGCGAACTGAGCGCCCTGCTCGGCAAGGACGGCTTCCTTGTCCTGCCGACGGTGCCTGGTCCGGCGCCTTACGTGGACAGCACGCCGGAGCAGTTCCAGGCCTATCGCGAACGGGCGCTCCAGCTTCTGTGCCTGGCCGGCCTGTCCGGTTTTCCACAGATCACACTGCCCGTCGGCTCGGTCGCCGGCGCCCCGTTCGGCCTGTCGCTGCTTGGCCCTTCCGGCAGCGACATTGCCCTGATACGGCTCGGCCGGGAACTTCTCGGCGCGGCACGAAAGGCCCGACC
>NZ_RZRW01000991.1:0-1313 GCF_003998745.1 Mesorhizobium sp. M7A.F.Ca.US.014.04.1.1
ATCTTGATCCTGTCCACTTCCAGGCTCTGCAGTCGGCCCAATGAGGAAAATCCCGTACCGAAATCGTCAAGCGCAAAGCGCACCCCGACACTGCGCAACGCTGCCATGTTCTGCTGGCATTCGGTGGGGCGCTCGGAGAGCGTGCTTTCCGTAACCTCCAGCTCGAGCCGCCGTGGATCCATTTGCGTTTCCAACAAGATGCTCGTCACTTTCATGGCAAAGCTCGGATTGTTCAGCTGCAACCCCGATACGTTCACTGCCAGGGTCTCGATCGGCCAATGCACCGCGTCAAGGCAGGCCTGGCGCAGAACCAGCTCGCCTAGAACTTCAATGAGCCCCGTTTCCTCTGCCAATGGTACGAACAAGTCAGGGGCGACCCAACCACGCTCTGCGTGCGACCAGCGCGCGAGGGCTTCGACGCCCGTCATCCTGTTGGTGTCGGCGGTGTAAAGCGGCTGATAATGCACCCGGATGTGGCCGGGCGTTTGCAGCGCCTTGCGCAGGTCCTGTTCGAGACCCTTACGCTTTGCCAGCGTCTGGTCCATCTCGGGTTCAAACAGAGCATAGCCGCTGCGACCGCCGGCTTTGGCGTGATACAGGGCGAGGTCGGCTTTCCGCACCAACTCGACCTGGTCCACCCCGTCCCTGGGAGCAAGAGCTACGCCGACGCTCACCCCGACAAAAACCTGAACTCCGGCGACCTCGAACGGCCGGCGCGCGGACTCGATCAAGTGCTCGCACAATGTTTTGACCTCATTCTCGCCTGCGACCGCGCGCTGGATGATAATGAATTCGTCACCGCCCAGGCGCGCCACCGTGTCAACCTCCACGGTCAGCCGCCTCAGCCGGTCTGCGAACTCCCTGAGCAACTCGTCACCGGCAGGGTGGCCAAAGCTGTCATTGACCTGCTTGAACCGGTCGAGGTCAAGATAGAGGATCGCGAGCTGCTCGCCCGTCGCGGGCAGCAGTGTCAGCGCATCAGCCAAACGACTGTTGAAATGGCCGCGACTGTGCAGCCCTGTAAGCAGGTCGTAGTGGGCCAGGTGATAGATGTGATTCTCGGTCTCAATCAGCCTCAAAGTCCGCCGGCGCAAAGCGGCCAGAGCTACAATAATTCCGCCAAGTACCAGTCCGAACACCGCCACGAGTATTGGCACCAGTTGAAAAAGGACAAACGCCCCGGGCCGATATGGCTGCCACACAAAGAAGCCGACAGTCGAACCAGAGCGACCGACGAGGGGATAGGACGCCTCTTCAGAGCTAAGCATGTTTGACCAGGAGAAGTGTGCGTCGTCGAGCAGATAGTCTTGGCG
>NZ_RZRW01000992.1:0-1247 GCF_003998745.1 Mesorhizobium sp. M7A.F.Ca.US.014.04.1.1
CCCCAAGTGGTGGCGATCTCGCCGACTGAGGGCGCGATCCCGGCGAACACGCTTCGCCTCTACGTCACTTTCGACCGGCCGGCACGGGGGATGGTGGCGACGCGGGATCTGCGTCTGGTCGACGCCGAAGGGCGCACGGTCGACGGAGCCTTCATGGATTTCGGGCAGGACCTTTGGAGTCCCGATGGCCGACGCCTGACGGTGCTGTTCGATCCGGGTCGCGTGAAACAGGATGTGGAGGGGGACGGCGATAGCGCCGCCCCTCTTCGGCCCGGCCTTAGCTATACGGTCGAAGTCGGCCGCAAGCATTTTCATTACCGGGTAACGCCGGCGCTTCGCACGCCCGTTAACCCGCAAACTTGGGGTCTCGCACTACCCAACGCCGGATCGCGCGAGGCCCTAAAAATCACATTTGACCGGGAGATGGACGCCGCCCTTCTCCGAGACCAGTTGGGTATTGTCGACGATCAGGGGGGATTCCAATCTGGGCGGGTTACAGTCTCCGCCAGCGGGCGAGCCTGGTGCTGGCGCCCGAACCATGGCTGGCTCCCGGGCGCCTACAGACTTGTCGTCGGGAGCAGTCTTGAAGACGTTAGCGGCAACCGTGTCGGAGAAGCGCTTGACCACGATGTCGGCAAACCGGACGCCCTCAGCCAGGGCAGCGTCTTACTGTTCAAGGTCGGCCCCCGAGTTGTCCGGCAAGACGCCGGTGCTTGTTGATTCAGCAGTGCTGCAACGGCACCTCCGAAGGGCACCGGACGACGGTGGTCAAAGCCTGCGACCGCGTCGGCGTGCTCTACGCCGGCGACCTGGTCGCGGACGCTCCGGCAGGCAAGGTGTTCGTCAGCCCGAGGCATCCCCTATACTGAGGGTGCCGAACATTTTGGCGCAAATCTGGCTTAATATGCTTTTCACCTTGGGGTCACGTCTTAGCGTCCGCTATCGTTCCTTGGGCGCCAGGAGTTGCCATTTCGCTTTCGGCCCCAGGCTCTCGGACCGCAATGCGCCTATGTCGGTCGTTCGAAGTGGTGGTCGCCGCGCCCGAAAGCAGCCGTTCATTCGATGCGCTAAGGAATGGCAGCTGCCGCCTGCGGGTGAGTTCGACTGAGCCAGCGAGTTCGCTAGGGAAAACGCGGGTAGCGTCGTGACGCAGGTGGTGCCGCCGAGAAGGAACGCTTGCTCGCGGGGCTGTCACGTCTCTGGAAGCGATACCGTACCGAGCCGCTCCGCTCGACCCGCAAGGATGC
>NZ_RZRW01000993.1:0-1307 GCF_003998745.1 Mesorhizobium sp. M7A.F.Ca.US.014.04.1.1
GCGCCTATATGGACCCCAATGACGTCGCCGTCTATTTCGCCACGGTGAAGACCCTGGCGCTGGTGCATTTCGTCTACTTCGCCGTCAAGGCCGGCGTTGCCCAGCGCTACGCCCAGTTCACCCATGGCGACCCGCAAAGGCTCGCCGCCTTTGCCCGCGAGACGGTGTCGTGGACGTTCTGGCCTTCGCTGTTGATGGCGCTGCTGGTGCTGGCGCTCGGCGAGCCGATGCTGGTGCTGTTCGGCCCGGAATTCAGCAGCGGCTATCCCTTGCTGTTCCTGCTCGTCTTCGGCGTCGCGGCGCGCGCCGCCGTCGGCCCCTGCGAAAGCCTGCTGACGATGAGCGGCAACCAGAACATCTGCGCCGCCGTCTATGCCATGACGCTGGCCTTCAACATCGCCCTCAACGTGATGCTGATCCCGATGTTCGGCCTGTGGGGCGCGGCCATGGCCACCGCCTTTGCCATGATCTTCGAAGCCGGCGCGCTGTCCTTCACGGTGTGGCGCAAGCTCGGCATCGTCATGCTTATCTTCGTGCCTGCGAAAGGAGCCGCGTGATGGCTGCCATCCCGTTGCTTGAGGAAACCAGCGGCGGCACCGCCGGCGCCATGGTGTCGGGCCTTGCCGGGCTGACCCGTGACGCCGACCCCGCCCATATCGAGATTCTCGCCAACAACCGGCCCGAGCGCAAGCTCGCCATCTACCCGGCATCCGCCGGTTTCGACCTGGTCGAGGAGCTGGATTATCTCTGCGCCCGCACGGTCGAGCCCAACGTGTTCTTCAACCCGCGTTTCCTTGCGCCCGCCATGCCGCGGCTGGAAGATCGCGAGGTGCGGCTGGCGGTCATCCGCGACGGCGACGAATACCGCAACCGGCTGCGCCTTCTGGTGCCGTTCTCAGTGGAACGGCCGGTGGTGCCGCTCGGCGTGCCGGTGATGCGCACATGGTCGAGCCCGTTCGGTCCGCTCGGCACGCCGCTGGTCGACCGCGACGACCCGGTGGGCGTCGTCGAGGATTTCTTCTCGATGCTGTCGCGCCCGCATCTCAAGCTGCCGAAAGTGTTCGTCCTGCCCGATGTCCGGCTCGATGGCCCGGTGGCGAGCCTGTTTGCCACCGTGGCCGAGACGCGCGGCCTGATGCTGGTCACCACCGGCCAGACCCTGCGCCCGGCGCTGGAGAGCGAGCGCGACGGCGATGATTATCTGAAGGCCTCGCTGCGTTCGCACCATTATCGCGAATTCCGGCGGCTGAAGCGGCGCCTCGGCGACCTCGGCAGGCTGGAGCATGTCGTGGCGCGCGGCCCCGAAG
>NZ_RZRW01000994.1:0-1307 GCF_003998745.1 Mesorhizobium sp. M7A.F.Ca.US.014.04.1.1
ATTCGCGCGATGCGGTGATGCGTTCGCTCGAGGGCACGCTGAAGCGGCTGGACACCGACTATGTCGACATGGTTTCGATCCACGATCCCGACGAGGCCATTCATTTCGGCCCCGGCGAGGATCCCTATGCCCGGAGCCGCTTCCGGGAAGCCATGGACGGCGCCTATCCAGCGCTCGACGAACTGCGCTCGCAAGGCGTCATCAAGGCGGTCGGCGTCGGCATCAACCAATGGCAGATGCTGTCCGATTTCGTCGTTGCCGGCGCCTTCGATTATTTCCTGCTCGCCGGCCGCTACACGTTGCTCGAACAGGAGCCACTGGCGACCCTGCTGCCGCTCTGTGAACAGCGCGGCACGAGGATCATTATCGGCGGCCCCTACAATTCCGGCATCCTGGCGACGGGCGCGGTCAAGGGCGCGACCTTCAACACCAGGCCGGCTCCCGAGCCGGTGCTCGAACGCGTCCGCCGCATCGAGGCGGTGTGCGCCAGCCACAAGGTTTCGCTGCCGGCGGCGGCGCTGCATTTCCCGCTCGGCCATCCCCTGGTGTCGAGTGTCATCCCGGGTGCAAGGTCTGCCGATGAGCTGAAGGAGAATCTGGCCTATCTCAGGGAGGATATTCCGCCAACCCTTTGGGCCGATCTCAAACGACAGGGACTCATCGAGCCTGGCGCGCCCGTTCCCGGAGCGTGACAAGCAACCACCACGAGGGTTGCGAGCCGTGCTGGCGGCGGATGCCCGTGCCGTCTGCTGCCCTTTCAGGGTGGAATCAAAAGGCCTCAGTCGCGGCGGCCTGCCGGACAAGCGCCGCGATCACCTCCACAAGACGTGTCTTGCCTTTGACGCTGTTCTGTCCGCTGTTTTTGAAATCGATCCAGCCTTCGTTAAAGCCGTCGAGCATGCGGATGCGCGGCAGTGGGTTACGCGTACCCTGGGCACGGAAGAGGTCCTCCCAGCTTTCGCGCGGGACGATCTCCACCCGCACCGGATGCCCGAGCACTGTTGCGAAAGCCTCGGCGAGATCATTGGGCGAGACCCGCGCCGGGCCCTCCAGTTCCAGGACCCGCTTGCCGGTCCACTCCTCGCGAATCAGATCGGCGGCAAGCCGGCCGATATCCTGCGTCGCCACCATGGCGAAGGTCCTGTCGGCCGGTTGGAGGAAGCTGTGCAGCACGCCTTTGTCGCGGGCCGGGGCGACATCCCAAGCCGCATTTTCCATGAACCAACCGGGCCGCAGGAACGTGATGGGAAGGTCGAGCTTGCCGAGGGCGTCTTCCAGCATCGCCCGCTGGCTCAAGAGATTGTCCT
>NZ_RZRW01000995.1:0-1302 GCF_003998745.1 Mesorhizobium sp. M7A.F.Ca.US.014.04.1.1
GTCTTTCAGCACCGCCTTTTGTTCATCCGGTTTCATGGACATCCATGCGGTCTTGAAATCCGCTTCCGACCTCAAGGTTTTCATGCCGGCATCCGTGAAGAAAGGTGACATCTTTGCAGGATCATCGAGCGCGGAAGTGGTGCTGCTGCCAGCCAGCGCTGAGCCCGTCATCACTGCGAGCGCCATCGCGCCCATCGTAAGCATTTTGATGCTCATTTTTACCTCCGTTAGTTCTACACGCGCAAAATCGCGTGACCTGGGGAAAAAACGTCGGCGTCTGAACTCTGTTCCCGCATCTCGCCGATTCCGCATCGGCAGCCGTCTGACGCGCGCTGGTGTCGTGGAGAATGGCCGGTGCAGTGAGCAGTCCATCGTGCGGCGACGGACCACTGCGGCCAGCCTAAAGTGCGATCGGCGAACGCGGGCCCATTAACCACCTTCCTGGATAGATCGGACCCCAATGGGGATGCGGGGAGTTTACCTTGCATGGAAAATCACAAGCACAGATTCTATTGTCATATTGAGCGCGACGGATTGTGGGGAGTTTGGGATTGCGTCGCCAACAGGCCGGCAAGGTTGGGCGGTGGCGACGTTCGCGGTTGCACTGCCCAACGGGCTGAAGCTGCGGAACACGTCCTCACGAGAATTTACGACGGCGGACTTGATGCCGTCGCTATCCGCATCGCTGGCATTGTCAGTTCTGCGGGTTCGGCCTGATCGATCCCCGGCAGCCAGGCGCTTACCCAGCCTTAGGGGGGCAGCACCGGTCCAGTGGTGTTCCACCGGATGAACTCGACCTCTTTCCCGGTGACGTCCCGCACGGCCTTCAATAGCACCTCGTGCAGGACGCGCGTCTGCCTGTAGTGGTCGCAATGTGGTGATATGAACGGCTTGATGATGCTTAGGTGCAGCGCTTCCGCTGCCACCAGGAAGCGCTCGATTTCAGCCTGTTATAACTGCTTTGAGGGTTTTGACCTAGCCATTGCGACACCTTTTGAGAGTCGCCCCACCTGAGGACAATATTCCTACCGCGACCGTTCAGTGTAAAGGCTCAAACGTTGAAAAGGTCGTTTGGTCCCACGCCAATTTCGTCAATGATGTCCGGCGTGTTGTTTCGCGGGCTTCCGACCTTCCTGTCAATCGGCCACATCTTCATCAGCTCCGAAGGATATGGCTTCATGAGGTCGCGTGGATCCAGTTCCGGTCCGAGCCAGCGCATGTAATCGGCAGGCGCCAGAATAACCGGCATCCGATCATGGATCGTCGCCATCAACGTATTGGGCTCGCAGGTGACGACAGCGA
>NZ_RZRW01000996.1:0-1297 GCF_003998745.1 Mesorhizobium sp. M7A.F.Ca.US.014.04.1.1
CCCCTACTCCCCTACTGCCCCACTCCCCTACACATTCAGCAACAAATACTCCCGCTCCCACGGACTGATCACTTCCATGAAGGTC
Organism: Mesorhizobium sp. M7A.F.Ca.US.014.04.1.1; assembly: GCF_003998745.1. Lineage (NCBI taxonomy): Bacteria > Pseudomonadati > Pseudomonadota > Alphaproteobacteria > Hyphomicrobiales > Phyllobacteriaceae > Mesorhizobium > Mesorhizobium sp. M7A.F.Ca.US.014.04.1.1. The sequence goes on from NZ_RZRW01000996.1 coordinate 86, forward strand.
TCGAATTCCGCGCGCTTGATCGCCGCATAGGTCGCGGCGAACGACTTGCCCAGATGAGCGCAGAGTTCCTCGTCGCCCTCGAACAGGTCGACGGCTTCAAGCAGGCCGCGCGGCAGGTCGATCTCGTCGGCATTGGCCGTTGTCAGGACCGGGGGCTCGGCCTTGATCTTGTTGGTGATGCCGATCAGCCCGCAGGCAAGCGATGCCGCCAGCGCCAGATAGGGATTGGCATCGGAGGACGGGATGCGGTTTTCGACGCGCCGTGCCGCCGGATCCGAGCGTGGCACGCGAAACGCCGTGGTGCGGTTGTCATAGCCCCATTTGTTGTTGACCGGCGCCGACGCCGCCTGTGTCAGCCGGCGGTAGGAATTGACATAGGGCGCGAACATCACCAGCGCGTTCGGCACATGCTTCTGCATGCCGCCGATAAAGTGGAAAAAATCGTCGGTTTCCGAGCCGTCAGCGGCCGAAAAGATGTTCTGTCCGGTCTTCTTGTCGATGATCGACTGATGGATGTGCATGGCGGAGCCGGGTTGCCCCTGGATCGGCTTGGCCATGAAGGTGGCGTAGATCTCGTGCTTCAGCGCCGCCTCGCGAATGGTGCGCTTGAACATGAACACCTGGTCGGCCAGTTCGATCGGGTCGCCATGGCGCAGATTGATCTCCAACTGGCCGGCACCTTCCTCGTGGATCAGCGTATCGATCTCCAGGCCCTGGCTTTCGGAGAAATGGTAGATGTCGTCGATCAGTTCGTCGAATTCGTTGACGCCGGCGATCGAATAGCCGGCGCCGCCGCCGATCGCGCGTCCCGACCGGCCAACCGGCGGGGTCAGCGGATAGTCCGGGTCGGGATTCTTGCGCACCAGGTAGAACTCGATCTCGGGCGCCACCACAGGCTTCAGGCCGAGCTTGTCATAGGCGGCCACCACACGCTTCAACACGTTGCGCGGCGTGAACTCGACCGAGCGTCCGTCCTGGTGGACGAGGTCGCAGATGACCGCTGCCGTCGGGTCTTCTTCCCAGGGCACCACCGTCAGCGTCGACAGGTCGGGCATCAGTTTGAGGTCGCCGTCGTCTTCCGGGTAATGGAAGCCGTTGCCATCCTCGGGGTAGCCGCCGGATATCGTCGTCATGAAGACTGCCGACGGCAGCGGTCATCTGCGACCTCGTCCACCAGGACGGACGCTCGGTCGAGTTCACGCCGCGCAACGT
>NZ_RZRW01000997.1:0-1294 GCF_003998745.1 Mesorhizobium sp. M7A.F.Ca.US.014.04.1.1
GGCGCAATGCGCGGAAAACTCTGCGCTTTTGGCAATTGGTTGCGCCATTGCGGCCGCACGCGAAAGCGCTGCACCAAGGCAAAGGGACAGGACGGAATTTATCTCCGCATCAGGCGGAAAAATCGATCTGAATTTCCCGGCGAGTGCCCGGAAACCTCCGCGCCCGCACCTGGCGGGAGCACGAGAAAACGCAGCGCCGCCACCAGCCCGATGGCGCCGATCACCAGAAAGGCTACTCGAAAATCCACAAGATCGAGAGCGGGGCGATCCCTGACGATCTGCGACAGATTAAGGATCGCCGCCGCCACCGCGACGCCAAACAGCATCGCCACCTGCTGCAGCATCGAGGACAGCGTCGCCGCCGAGCTTCGTTGCGACGCATCGATGTCGGCGAAGGCCAGCGTGTTAAGGGCGGTGAACTGCATCGAGCGCGACAGGCCGGCAATCAGCATCAGCGCCACCACCAGCGCTTGCGGCGTCTGCGGCGAGATCGCTCCGCAAGCCATGATCGAGGCCGAGGCGATGATGCCGTTGACGACCATCACTGAGCGGAAACCGAAACGGCGCAGCGTCGGCGTGGTCACCGTCTTCATGCCGAGATTGCCAAGGAAATAGGCCAGGATCATCAAGCCGGCATCGACAGGCGAAAGGCCGAAGCCAACCTGGAACAGCAGCGGCAGCAGGAACGGCGTGGCGTTGATCGCCACCCGGAAAATGGTGCCGGCGGCAAGCGTCGAGATGGCGAAGGTCAGCACCTTGAACGAGGAGAGATCGAGCAGCGGATGCGGCGCGCGCCTGAGATGGCGCACCGCCAGCCAGCCGAGGACGATGCCGGCTACGATCAGCAGCGCTGTCGGCAGCACGCCGTCCTCGGGATGCGCGATACGCTCGAGACCGTAGAGCAGCAAGGCAAGTCCCGCCGATGTCAGGAAAAAACCGGGCCAGTCGAGCGGCTTGGGGTCGGCCTCGCGGTCGCCTGGGATGAAACGGGCGACCAGCGCCAGCCCGATCACGCCGAGCGGGATGTTGATGAAGAAATTCCAGTGCCAGGACAGATAGGTGGTGATGAAGCCGCCGAGCACCGGCCCGACCACCGGCGCAAACAGTGCTGGCCAGGTGATCAGCGCCGTGGCGTTGAGCAGTTCGGATTTCGGCGCATTGCGCAGGACGAGAATGCGCCCAACCGGCGTCATCAGCGCGCTGCCGAGCCCTTGCACGACACGTGCGGCGACGAACTGGGTCAGGGTTTGCGAGAGGCCGCAGGCGAGCGAAGCCAGGGTGAACAGGACGATCG
>NZ_RZRW01000998.1:0-1293 GCF_003998745.1 Mesorhizobium sp. M7A.F.Ca.US.014.04.1.1
CGGCCGACGTTCCCGAAGAGCAGTCGTCGCTGATGGCCGCCACCCAACGCCCGATCGCGCAGGCAGCCCTGGCCGAGCCCTCGGGCGTAGCTTCATGGAAAACGCTGCCGTCCTACATGATCTACGGCACCGATGACCGAAATATCCCGGCAGCCGTCATGAGCTTCATGGCCAAGCGCGCGCACGCTGTGAAGACGGTCGTCATCGAGGGTGCTTCCCACGCGCTCATGGTCTCGCACCCCGACGAGGTCACCTCACTTATCGAGGACGCCGCATCGGCCAGCGAGTAGCTCGCCGGAAAGCCGACATTCGACCAACACCCGCAAATCAACACCCTCAACAAAGGAGATTGGAAATGAAGATCGTCGTCATCGGCGGAACCGGGCTGATCGGTTCCAAGACTGTGGAAAGACTGCGCAGGAAGGGACACGACGTGCTTGCGGCGTCACCGAATTCGGGAGTGAACACCGTCACCGGAGAAGGGCTGGCCGTCGCTCTTGCCGGGGCACAGGTCGTCGTCGATCTCGCGAACTCACCGTCATTCGAGGAAAAGGCCGCGCTCGAATTTTTCGCGGCATCCGGGCGTAATCTTCTTGCAGCCGAAGCGGTCGCCGGCGTCCGCCATCACGTCGCGCTGTCTGTGGTCGGCACCGACCGGCTGCAGGACATGGGGTATTTCCGCGGCAAACTGCTTCAGGAAAAGCTGATCAAGGAGTCCGCTATCCCCTACACGATCGTGCACGCCACACAGTTCTTCGAGTTCACCGCCGCCATCGCAAACACCGGCGCCGTAGGGGATACCGTCCACATGTCACCGGCGTACTTCCAACCAATGGCAGCCGACGACGTTGCCGATGCGATGGCGGACGTCGCCCTAGCAGCGCCAGTGAACGGCACGATCGAAATTGCCGGCCCCGATCGCGTTCGTATGAGCGAACTCGTCGGTCGCTTTCTAAAGGCCACCAACGATCCGCGCAAAATCGTCTCGGATCCTGGCGCTCTCTACTACGGTCAAGTGGCAATCGACGATCAAACGCTTGTCCCCGGCGAGAACGCGCGTATCGGCGCCGTCCACTTCGACGACTGGCTCAGCCGATACACGCCACCTGCGTAAGTACTGAACGCCGGTTTCGCGACCCATCAGACCAGCATTCCCTAGCTCTCATTCCAACAAGGATATCGGACATGATCAGGAAACTCCTCTGTGCAGCACTCGCCGCCGCATCCGTCACCGCAGCAATGGCCAAAGACGCGGACAGCGTGAAACTCGTCTACGACCACGCCCTTCCAAAT
>NZ_RZRW01000999.1:0-1290 GCF_003998745.1 Mesorhizobium sp. M7A.F.Ca.US.014.04.1.1
CCCGAGGGCGGACGGCAGGACGAATCGACGCTTTGTGTCTTGATGCCGATCTGGGCGATCAGGTCACCCGCGATAGCAGTGGCAGCGGCGCGATCAAAGAACGGCCCATGATGCGGCGGGCGGGCCATCACCAGATTGTCGAGGATACTGAAGTCGGCGATCAGGCCCTCATTGTGACGGTCACCCGGCAGGTAGGCGACGCCCTGTCCCCAGGCGAAAGTCGGACTCGACGGCGCATAAGAACCACCCGCAAGCTTCATCGAGCCACCACGCAAGGGCAAGTCGCCGCAAATGGCTGCGAACAGCGCCTCGGCGCCAGCGCCCTTCAATCCGGCAAGGCCGAGGATTTCGCCGGCATGCACATCCAGGCTGACGCCGCCGAGTTCTCGCCCAACGGCGACCTCGGAGGCTTCGAAGACAACAGGCTTGCCTGGATCTCCCGGCGGCCGCGGCGGATAGATGCTTCTGGCGAGCTCGCGCCCCACCATGCGGCGATGAATTTCATTCGGCTCGATCTCGGTCGTGCGATAGGTTCCGACATATTGCCCGTCTTTCAGGATCGTCAATTCATCCGCGACCGCAAGCACCTCGTCGAGATGATGAGACACGAAGGCGACGGTCATCCCCTGCCCCTTGAGTTCGCTGATGACGCGAAGGACAGCCTGAACCTCTCGATGATCGAGATAGGCGGTGGATTCGTCCAGAAGCAGGATTTTCGGATTTGTAGACAGCGCTCGAGCGATCTCGATGCATTTCAGCTCGCCGAGATTGAGGCGGCCTGTATCGGCAGAGACTGATATTTGCGCGCCGATCCGTTCCAGGATCGCTTGCGACGCGGCTTCCATACGTCTGCGATCGATAAAGCCGAGGGGGCCGGCGAACTGCCGCAGGCGATCGATGAAGATGTTTTCGGCAACAGTCAGCGAACGGTTGATCGTGATTTCCTGGTATACAAGCGATACGCCAAGGGCCGCCGCACCGATGACGCTTGGTGGTGCATAGCTTGCGTCATCCAACGTCATGACGCCGCTGTCAGGCCGCTCTGCGCCCGCAAGCATACGCAAGGTCGTCGATTTGCCGGCCCCGTTTTCGCCGACGATGGCGTGAACCATGCCGGGCCGAAGCACTACGGATACGCCGACCACGGCACGTGTCTGGCCGTAGCTTTTGCGCAGGTCGCTCGCAGCAAGTGTCATCATTGACTACGCCCAAATGCCAGGCAGGGCCTGCCTGCAACCGTGGGATTGCGGGCAGGTCCAATCGGACGTTCAGTTGCTATACTGCCTGTCT
>NZ_RZRW01000100.1:0-13484 GCF_003998745.1 Mesorhizobium sp. M7A.F.Ca.US.014.04.1.1
GGGGCGTGGGCGGCATCGGCGGGCAGGAGCGTCGGGTCGACCGAGCCGGCGCCGGCGAAGAAGCAAAGGTCGTTGGTCTCGTCGAGGCCGACCATGCGCTCGCGCCAGCCGGCGCCGGCGCGGATGAACTGGCGGATGGGAACGGCGTCGAACAGTTCGTTGCCGACGATGAACAGCGATTGTTGCGGCAAGGTCTCGATGGTTTCGTGCCAGCCAACCGCGAAGGGTGTGACGCCAAGCGTCTTTTTTTGCACCTCGGTCAGGCGCGGGCTTGTCTCGATCATGGCGAAGGTGGCGCCGTTGGCCAGGTCAGGATCGAGCCGCGACAGCGTGCGCAGCATGTCCTTCATCAGCGTGCCGCGGCCGGGTCCGATCTCGGCGATGGTGGCCGACCGCGACCGGCCGCCCGCCAGCCAGGCTTGATAAAGCCACACGGCGACCAGTTCGCCGAACATCTGGCTGATTTCCGGCGCGGTGATGAAGTCGCCGCCCGCACCAAAGGGCTCGCGCGTCGTGTAGTAGCCGTCCGCCGGGTCGAACAGGCACAGCGCCATGTACTCGTTGACGGGAAGCGGCCCCAGGGCCTCGATCAGGTCGACGATGCGGGTCTTCAGCCGTGTCATGCCGGCTGCGGCTGTGCCACCGGCTTGGCGGTCAGCATCGCCCAGATGCCGGCCAACACCATCGGCGACGACAGGATCATGCCCATGGTCAACCAGTTGGTGCCGAGGAGATAGCCGAGCTGCTGGTCGGGTTCGCGGAAGAACTCGACGAAGATACGCGACAGGCCGTAGCCGCAGATGAAGGCGCCGCCGACGAAGCGCGGCGTCTTCAGCTTAAGGCGCGAATGGGTGAGGATGCGCAGCACGAGGAACAGCACCACGCCCTCCAGAAGCGCCTCGTAAAGCTGGCTCGGATGACGGGCAAACGGCCCGCCATTGGGGAATTCGAACGCCCAGGGCACGTCGGTTGGCCGGCCCCACAGCTCGGAATTGATGAAGTTGGCGACGCGCACCAGGCCAAGGCCGACCGGCACGCCGGCCGCCACGACATCGAACAGCGACCAGGTGCGGATGCCGCGCTTGATGGAAAACAGCGTCATGGCGAGGATGACGCCGAGCAGGCCGCCATGGAACGACATGCCGCCCTGCCACACGGCGAAGATATCGAGCGGGTGCGCGATGTAGCGCGCCAGATCATAGAAGAGCACATAGCCGGTGCGGCCTCCGAGCACGACGCCGATGGCCGCCCAGACGATGAAATCGTCGAGATCCTCCGGCTTCATCGGCAGGACGCCGTTCGGCCACAGCCTGGCATTGGCGGCGAGCCGCTTGGCATACCACCAGGCGAACAGGATGCCGACGATATAGCCGACGCCATACCAGTGCACCGCCAGCGGCCCGATCTGGATGAGGATCGGGTTGATGTTGGGGAAGGGCAGGGAGGCCAGCGGCAGCAGGAAATATTCGTTCAACGGGGAACTCTCGATTGCGAACGTGTTTCGGCGCGGACCATGCGGCAGGGTTTTGGCAGGGTCAAGGCAAGGTGGGCGCACTCGACTTGATGCCGCAGCAAGGTGCAACAAGCTTGCATTCGACGCGCGGCGCCACTACGTCAATTTTGTGCAAGCGCGAGGATTTGCCATGTCGACCGGACCGAACCGCATTCTCGATGAATTCGCCAAGCTGATGACCGACGCCGCCGGCGCCGCCCAGGGCGTGCGCCGTGAGGTGGAGACCGCCTTCAAGGGGCAGGCCGAGCGCATTCTCAACACGATGGACGTGGTGCAGCGCGAAGAGTTCGAAGCCGCGCGCGAGATGGCCGCCAAGGCGCGGGAAGAAAACACCCGCCTTGCCGCCCGCATCGAGGCGCTCGAGGCGAAGCTTGCAGAACTGGCCGGCGACGCCACATCAGCGACGGCCGCCAAGCCGCGCACAAAAAAATAATCGTTAAACTTTTCCACATAGCCCGATCCTGAAAAGCGCTTTGCCGTGAATCGCTTAACGGCATTGCATGAATCTTTGTGACAGCGGCTTTCCACATGCGAATGACGCAGTGCGAAAAATTGGGCTGTTCACGCGACTCCCGATCAATAGACTGAATTTGTTGCATGATTCGGAGCAGGATCATGCGACCGGGCGGTGGGGTCCGGTCTGGGGTCTTTGCGTCGAGAAGTCGTCTTTGCGCGAGGAAAGTCCTGGCCGTCCGAGTTCTAGACAAGATTGTTCGTTGTGTGTGCCCTCCCGCGGAGCGTGTGGCGGCGCTCGTACAGAACGACAGGAAGCATTCCATGGAACTTCTCGAACTCGAATTCTCCCGCGAAATCCATCCGGTGGATGTTATCGAGCAGGTGGCCCACAACAACGACTGGTCTTTCGAGCGGGCCGGCGACGACGAGATTTCGATCTCGGTTGCCGGAAGCTGGACCGACTATCACGTCTCCTTTTCGTGGATGGAGGATTTCGAGGCGCTGCACCTGGCCTGCGCCTTCGATATCAAGGTGCCGGAGACCCGCACGCTGGAAGTGATGCGGCTCTTGTCGCTGATCAACGAGCAGATGCTGTTTGGCCATTTCGACCTCTGGGAGCAGGAGGGCGCGATCATGTTCCGCCAGTCGCTGCTGCTGGCCGGCGGGGTCGAGCCGTCGAGCCAGCAGGTCGAAGTGTTGCTGTCGTCGGCGCTGGAAGCCTGCGAATGCTATTTCCAGGCATTCCAGTTCGTCGTCTGGTCGGGAACCTCGGCCAAGGATGCCCTGGCCGGTGTGCTGTTCGAGACCTACGGCAACGCCTGAGTCCCCGTTAAGGCAGACAAGACCAAGATGAGTTCGAACACCGAGCGCAAGCCCGAGATCAGTTTTGCCGATTTCGATCGTGTCGACATCCGCGGCGGCACGATCGTCGAGGCCGAGCCGTTTCCCGAGGCGCGCAAGCCCGCGTTCAAGCTGAAGATCGATTTCGGCGCCGGCATCGGTATCAAGAAATCGTCGGCGCAGATCACCAAATACTATACACCGGAGACGCTGATCGGCCGGCAGGTGTTCGCGGTGGTCAATTTCCCGCCGCGCCAGATCGGTCCATTCATGTCGGAAGTGCTCACTCTCGGCTTTCCCGACGAAGAGGGCGCCGTGGTGCTCGGCGCGATCGAGCGTAAGGTGCCGGATGGCGGGCGGTTGTTTTAGGGTCTCAACTGGGGATCGGAATCCCCCGCGAACCGGGATGGATTGATAATCCTTTCGGCAGATGCTTCAGCATGAATTTCATGCCATGTCGTGACAGGAGTGTCGCGCGTGGACATCATCCGCTTTTCCTGTCCGCGTCGACCAATTTCCTTATTCTGTAAAATTTGAACTGTTTGCCTTCGGCGATTAATTCAAGGTTGCCGTGTCGTGGCGGGCTGCGCTCCGGCGCGATTACCAGCAGATAGTCAAAGTCACGGGTCCAATGCGCTGCATACGCTGCCTCGACCGGTGGTAAAGCACCGGCGGCGTAGGCCTCCAGCTCAGACATCGGGATAGGCCCGCCTTGCGGTACGGTCAGGTTTGCCACTTCCGGCCGGGGCCTCACCGGCTGTTTTCCCGGATAGGTGAACAGCGTTGGCATCAGTGCATTGCGTGTGACTACAGCCAACGCGGCAGCATTGTACATTGGATAAAGGAGCAGATTCGTTGGCGGGTCGTCTGGGAGGCCATTCTGGCCGGTAAGGATTCGCGAACCCATTGGAATGGCGTCGAACGCGGTCATAAGGGCACGATATTCGCCGCGGCACGACAATTGGGCCCAGATCGCGATGCCACTGTTTGCAAGCCCGGCGCCAAACGCCAGCGCGACGAGAAGTGTTCCACGCGAGCCTTGCGGACGCTTGATCGTGACGAAGGCTGGCAGGATCAGAACAAGCGCCAGAAGGACGCGCCCGTCGACAAAGGCCGTGTCCGCAACGCGAAACGGCATGAGAATGAACAGGCACAAGAGCCCAAAGCCTATCCAGCAGCCGACGCGAGAGACCGCCACCATCCTGTGCTTCACCGCAAGGTAACTGAGAATGACCAGCACCACGGTCACGGCTGAGGAAGTGTATCTGCTGAAGCCGTTGACTTGAACCAGCGCCAACAATTTCGCCGACAGGGCCCATTCGGTTCCTTCGCCACCCACTTTGCCGCCGTAGGCGAGCGCCAGGGCGCCAACTGCGACGACCGGAGCAGCCATTCCGGCAACCAGCAAGATCGTGCGTTTCCAATTCTCAATATGGTCTGGCCAGCGGGAGAGTTCGTACAGCCCCACCACAATGCCATACAGGCCGAGGGCAAATAGGTGAGAGATATACAGAACCACGACGAAGACGGCGTGGATCGCAAGGCGCAGCGGCAAAGGTCTTTCCGCAAGCCAAATCCAAACCGCGATGGACCAAAGAACGATCCCGAGTCCAAATTCAAAATTCACGAATCCGAAAGCGAAAGGCATGGCGTAGAGGAAGAGCGAAGCGACGAAGCCGCTGAGGATCACACGCCCCTGTGCGGCCGCTCCGACGGCCATTGCCCCGCTGACGACCAGCATTTGCGAGACTAGATAGAAAAGCTTTGATGCCAGCTCGATCCCGATCAAGCGCCCAGCGAACGGGACGACGAGATCCATGGCTAGATTAGGGTAGGGTGCCCACGCGGCTTCATAGTAGGGATGGGCTTCGGGCGTACCGGCGCGCATCAGGATCGACATTCTTGCGAGATGATTTGGATAGTCTGCCATAGCGGGTATGTCGACGAGCAGTACGGGCAAGAAAGCCACCACCAGCAGAACTATCAGCAAGATACCTTCTGGCCTGATGAAATGGCTCGTGTAACTGTTGATTTTGTTGCTGGCTGTTGCTTCGAGCATGCCACAATGTAGGTAGAAATGGTAAATTTTGAGTCGCCGACAATTATCAATCTGACTTGGTCATGGCTCCGAAGTCGCACAATACGTCACGCCGAACCATCCCTTTGAAACAAGGTGCCGTGGCAGACTAACGGTTGATTGTGCGTCGCCGCGCTTTGTCATCCGTGGCGGTGTGTCAGCTTCGCCCTTGGATAACGAAAAGCACGATCAGGCCGCCAGCTTTCGCCGTGTGCCCAGTGCTTCCTCGACCGTATCGAGGAACATTTCCGCACAGGCCTTCCAGCTATAGCGCATGGCGCGTTCGCGGGCTTCGGCACGGTCGACGTTGAGCGCGGCGAGTGAGGCCTCGCGCAAATCGTTGGAGACCGCGCCGCCAAAACCATCGCCGACAATGTCGATCGGCCCGGTCACCGGATAGGCGGCAACCGGCGTGCCGCTGGCCAGTGCCTCGATGATGACGTTGCCGAACGTGTCGGTGCGGCTCGGGAAGACGAAGACGTCGGCCGACGCATAGATCTCGGCCAGTTCGTCGTTTGGGCGATGGCCGAGGAAATGCGCTTGCGGATATTTCGCCTTCAGCCTGGCAAGCTCGGGGCCTTCGCCGACGATCACCTTGCTGCCGGGCAGGTCGAGGTCGAGGAAAGCACCCAGGTTCTTTTCGATGGCGACGCGGCCGACGCAGAGGAAGATCGGGCCGGGGAAGCCGAGGTCCTTCTTCCTGTCCGGGCGGAAATGGTCGGTGTCGACGCCGCGCGTCCATGGCCGCAGCTTGGTGAAGCCGCGCGCGGAAAGGTCGTCGGCGAGCGACTGGGTGGCGACCAGCGTGCCCTGGCCGGAATTATGGAAATCGCGCAGCCAGCGATAGGCCCAGCTTTCCGGCACCGGCAGGCGGGCGCTGAGATATTCGGGGAAGCGCGTGTGATAGCTGGTGGTGAATGGACGGCCGGCATTGCGGCAATAGCGCCGCGCCATGATGCCCAGCGGTCCTTCGGTGACGATGTGGATGTGGTCGGCCTTGCCGGCGTCGATCAGGCGCGCGACATGGCCGGGCGTGGTCAGCGCCAGCCTGATGTCGGGATAGGTCGGCAAGGGCAGGGTGCGAAAGATATTGGGCGTCAGGAAATCCACCGCGACGTCGAAGGACTTCAGCGTCTCGGTGAGCCGCTCCAGCGTGTGGACGACGCCGTTGACCTGCGGGCGCCAGGCATCGGTGACCATCAGTATGCGCATGGCGGCCCTTTGCTTGAAAGGTCGACGGTTGCCTTGAGACGATGCCGGAACGGCGACCAGCCTGCTGCTCTCGCTTCGCTCCAGCGCACCCGGACAGGTACGGGGTCGAAGTGAGGCGGCAAGGCCGAATCAATTGAGGTCGCGCGCTTCATGCGCGCTCTTGATCATGGTTTCATGACGGGCGGATGAAGCCGTTTCCACTTTTCGCAATCGTGCCCGGTTATGCCGGAACCTTGATGATGGCGCGCAGTCCGCCGAGCGGGCTGTCTTCAAGAGTGATGTCGCCGCCATGGGAGCGGGCGATGTCGCGGGCGATCGACAGGCCGAGCCCGGTGCCGCTGGCATCGAGGTTGCGGGCCTCGTCGAGCCGCACGAAAGGCTTGAACACGTCTTCGCGTCGATCGGCGGGAATGCCCGGACCATCGTCGTCGATGGTGACCAGCAGCGAGCCGCGGCCATGGGTGGCGTTGACCTCCACCGTCTTGGCATAGCGGAAGGCGTTGCCGATGACGTTGGACATCAGCCGGGCAAAGGCATTGGGCCGCACATGCACATCGTGATCGCCGGCAAGCGTCGTCGACAGCTTACGCTTGCGCAGCCTGGCTTCCTCGTCGAGCTTTTCGAAATAGGCCTCGAGATCGAACCGTCCGGCGTCTTCCGAAGCTTCGCCGCGGGCAAAGGACAGATAGCCTTCGAGCATCGACTGCATGTCGTCGATGTCCTGGTCGAGCGCTGCCTTGGTCTCGGCCTTGCCGCCGGAAAGCGCCAGCTGCAGCTTGAAGCGAGTGAGGATGGTTCTGAGGTCATGGCTGACGCCGGTCAGCATGGCGGTGCGCTGTTCGATCTGGCGTTCGATGCGCTCGCGCATCTGCATGAAGGCAAAGCCGGCGCGGCGAACCTCCTCGGCGCCGCGCGGCCGGAAATCGCGCGGCATCGGCCGGCCCTTGCCAAAGCTTTCGGCGGCTTCGGCAAGCATCAGGATCGGCCGGATCTGGTTGCGCAGGAAGGGAATGGCGATCATCAACAGCACCAGCGAGGTGCCGACCATCCAGATCAGGAAGATGTGGGTGTTAGAGGCATAGGCCTGGCTGCGGCGCACGAAGACGCGCAGCACCTTGCCCTCGAGCTGCACGCGTACCTCGACGATGTTGGAGTTGCCGACCGTGTCGATCCAGAACGGGCGGTTGATCTGGCGGGTGATCTCGGACGAGAGAACATCATCCAAAATCGAGAAAAACGGCTTTGGACCGGGCGCGGGGAGTGGGTCGGGCGGCAAGAGGTCGACCTTCAGCTGCATGCGGTCCTGGGCGATGCGGATTATGTTGGTGTAGTCGGCATCGCGCGGATAGGTCTCGATCAGGTCGATGATGGCGGCGATGTCGCGCACGGTGGCCTGCGACAGGCGCTGCGTCACGGTTGCCCAGTGACGTTCCATGAAGACGAAGGCGACGACCGATTGCAGCAGGATCATCGGCGCGATGACGATGATCAGCGAGCGGGCATAGAGCCGCTTGGGCATATAGAGCGAGACGAGGCGCCAGAAGCGGTTCCAGGCGCGCGGCACCGCCTTCAGCGTCCGCGCAGCGCGTGCGCTCAAGCCGCCATTGCCCGGCTGTTCCAGTTCCGTGGTTGCCATTCGCTCTTTTCGCTTGCCCGCAGCCGTTCAGCCGGCCGCAGGCGGCATTCTATTCCACGCTGAGCCGATACCCAATACCGCGTACGGTCTGGAGCCAGACCGGATTGGACGGATCGCGCTCGATCTTGCGGCGCAGCCGGTTGATCTGGACGTCGATGGTGCGCTCGCCGACTTCCGAATCGTCGCCGACAAGCTCGTGGCGGGGTATCGTCTCGCCCGCCCGCGCGGCGAAGATCGCCAGGATCTCCTGCTCGCGATCGGTCAGCTTCAACGCCTCGCCGCCACGCTTCAATTCGCGCCGGGCGATCTGGAACGTGTAGGGGCCGAAGACCAACTGCTCGACCTTGGGCGTGGTCGCCGGGCCACCGCGGCGCAGGATGTTGTTGATGCGCAGGATCAGCTCGCGCGGATCGAACGGCTTTGGCAGATAGTCGTCGGCGCCAGCCTCCAGCCCTGAGATGCGGCTGTCGGTCTCCGACAGCGCTGTGAGCATCAGGATCGGTACGTTCTTTTCGGCCCGCAGCGACTTGGTCAGGTCGACGCCCGTCTCGCCGGGCATCATGACGTCCAGCACCAGAAGGTCGAAGTCGAGGCCGGCAAGCTTGCGCCTGGCTTCGCCGGCATTGCCGGCAACGGTGACGCGAAAGCCATTTTCGGTCAGATACTGCTTGAGAAGATTGCGGATGCGGGTGTCGTCGTCGACGACAAGCAGATGCGGCGCGTCGTCGTCCGGCGCGGCCGCGTGATCGACCCGTTCAGTGCTCTCCATGGCTTTTCCCTGACATTTTTGCGGACCCAACGTCGATCTGCGCCCTCAGTTCCGGATTGACCATCGCTTCGAGGAACCGTTCCACCAAGGTCCGTTCGGTTACTCCGGAATCCCCCAATGCAGCATGGATGCGGCGCGACTGTGGCCGCGCCAGCGCCAGCGCCAGCGCACGGCCTTTGGCTGTCGGATAAAGTTCGCGCTGGCGGCGGTCGCGCGGACCTTGCAACTGCACGATATGGTCGGTGTCGATCAGTTGCTTGAGCACACGGGCCAGGCTCTGCTTGGTGATCTTCAGCACGTCGAGCAGTTCGGCGACCGTCAGGCCCGGCCTGCGGTTGACGAAATGCAGCACCCGGTGGTGGGCCCGGCCGAAGCCGTAATCGGCCAGGATCTGGTCCGGATCGGAGGTGAAGTCGCGATAGGCAAAGAAGAGCAGCTCGATGATGGCGAAGTCGATGCCGTCCTCGACCGACATTGCGGTCCTGATCGGTTTTCCGGCGGCTGGGCTTCGATCCGTCATTATTTCTCCGTGGGAAAGAGAGATTATGTCAGTACTATTGACGTAATTTCCCTGCAATGGTAATTTTTGACAAGCTTTTGGGCGGATTGCGAACGAAAAGGCAAGGGAAGCCGGTTTTTCCGGAATTTCCTAAGTTTGCCAGAGCGCAATTATCCGCCTACGCTCCACCATAAAAGCCGCTTTGGGCGGCCGACACGAAACACACAACGATACAACTATCCGGGCTGCCGCCCGTGGGAGGTTACCATGGCATCCGTTCCCTTCGATCAACTCGATGGCTTCATCTGGATGAACGGCGAATTCGTCCAATGGGGTGACGCCAAGATCCATGTGCTGACGCACGGGCTGCATTACGCCAGCGCTGTTTTCGAGGGAGAGCGCGCCTATGGCGGCGAGATCTTCAAGCTCAACGAACACACCGAGCGCCTGCATGAATCGGCACGCCTGCTCGGTTTCAAGATCCCCTATTCGGTGGCCGAGCTCAACGACGCCTCTTCCACGCTTCTCAAGAAGCAGGGTTTCCAGGACGCCTATGTCCGGCCGATCGCCTGGCGCGGCAGTGAGCAGATGGGCGTCTCGGCGCAGAACAACCGCATCAACTGCGCCATCGCCATCTGGCAATGGCCAAGCTATTTCGATCCTGCGCAGAAGCTGAAAGGCATCCGTCTCGATGTGGCGGAATGGCGCCGGCCCGACCCGCGCACCGCGCCTTCCAAGTCGAAGGCCGCCGGGCTCTACATGATCTGCACCATGTCCAAGCACGCCGCCGAGGCCAAGGGCTATGCCGATGCCATGATGCTCGACTGGCGTGGCCAGGTCGCCGAAGCGACCGGAGCCAACATCTTCTTCGTCAAGGACGGCAAGATCCACACACCCAAGCCCGACTGCTTCCTCGACGGCATCACCCGCCGCACGGTCATCGGGCTGGCCAAGGATCGCGGCCTTGAGGTGATTGAACGCGCCATCCTGCCGGAAGAGCTGGAAAGCTTCGAGCAGTGCTTCCTGACCGGGACGGCAGCGGAAGTGACGCCGGTTTCGGAGATCGGGCCTTACCGATTCGAGGTCGGCGAAATAGCCAAGAATCTTATGAATGACTATTCTGCGGCCGTTCAGCCCAAGCACGCGATCGCCGCAGAATAACGAAAGTCACAGCTTTTTTAGGAAGTAGGGGCGGTTTTCGGGCCGCCCCTTTTATTTCAGCGTTTCTGCATTTGACTTTCGTCCAATTCGGCGTCTCATGATGGTGTCGGCCCGGGAGGCTGACAGCTATGGAGGGACTAATCATATGGACATGAACACGCTTCTTCCGATCATCATACAGGTGATTACTGGCATCATCGGTGGTCAGGCGGTCGGTGCGGCGCTCAAGACGGCGGCGATGGGTCAGCTTCCCAAAATCCTGGGCGGAGCCATTGGCGGCGTCGGTGGTGCGGCGATCCTCGGCAGCCTGCTGGGTGGCGGTGCGGTCGATCCGGCGGCTGCGGCAGCAGCAACGAGCGGTCTCGGCAGCGCGCTGAACCTGCAGAACATCGTCGGCGGCGCCGGCGGCGGCGCGATCCTGACCGCCATTCTCGGCGCGGTCATGGGCGCCATGAAGAAGTAAGCAGGCCGTTTCGGTCTTTTCAAATGGGCGGCTTCGGCCGCCCATTTCCGTTTTGGGGCTACTGACTGTTCGTCTTTCGAGGGTGGACGCCCTTTGTCCGCGCCTCTACATCACCCGTGAACATCGAAAGGACGATCATGGGTCAGCTCAATGCCGGCATCGTGCCGGTCACACCGTTCCAGCAGAATTGCACCATCCTGTTCGACATGGATGACAAGCATGGCGTCGTCGTCGATCCGGGCGGCGATATCGACAAGGTACTGGCGGTGCTGAAGGACAATGCGATCTCAGCCGGAGCTATCTGGATAACGCATGGCCACATCGACCATGCCGGCGGTGCAATGGAGTTGAAGGAGGCGCTCGGCGTCGAGATCATCGGTCCGCATGAGGCCGACAAGTCGCTGCTCGACAATCTGGAAAACCAGGGCAAGCGCTACGGCATCGCCGGAGCGCGCAACTGCGTGCCCGACCGGTTCCTGGCCGAAGGCGAGACCGTGTCGTTCGGCGGCCATGTGTTCGAGGTGCTGCACTGCCCCGGCCATGCGCCCGGTCACGTCGTCTACTACAACCGCGCAGCCAAGTTCGCCCATGTCGGCGACGTGCTGTTCCGCGGCTCGGTCGGCCGCACCGACCTGCCGGGCGGCGACCACACGGCGCTGATCGCTTCGATCAAGGACAAGCTCCTGCCGCTCGGCGACGACATCGGCTTCATCTGTGGCCACGGTGCCGGCGGACGTTTTGGCGAGGAGAGGCGGACCAATCCTTTTTTGACTTGAACCAGGCTCGGAACCGTAGCTGTTTTTCATCAGCCTCAAGCAGACCGTTGACATTGTAGAGACCACAACAAAAAAGCGCTGGCCTTGCGGTCAGCGCTTTTCTGTTTTGGGGCAGGGAAGCCCTTGGTTAGTTGGCAGTGCAGAAATGCTGTTCGCCGTCATTGCCGGTGAACGTGCCGGTACGGGAATTGAAGCTGCGGTAGCGGTCCGAGCAATATTCGTACCAGTCACGCGTCCACGGTTCGGCATAACGATTGGCGTAGACCACCCGCGGCTCCGCATAATAGCGGCGGACCGGGGCCGGGCGCACCACGACGTCACGATCGTAGTAACCGTCATCGTAGTAGCGGTCAGCGTCGGGCGGCGGGCGGTCATTGGCCAATGCGCCACCGATCAGCGCCCCGGCCGCGAGGCCGAGCACGCCGGCGGCAATGGCATCGCCATTGCCATGATGGCCATGATGACGGCGCCAGTCGCGCGCATTGGCGGCGGGCAAGGCCGTGAGCGTGGTGGCGGCCACGGCAGCGGCCAGGACGGCGGTTTTGAAAATTCGGTTCATGTCGGTCTCCTTCGTTCCGGCCCGTGCAGTTTCGGGGATGCGGTCCGGCTTTACCGAAGACTAATATGCGACCGTGGCTGAACGGGGGCTGAACGGATTTTAACGTGTTTATTCAAAACGGACGTCAAAAATCACAGGCTCTCAAGGGAGCGATCTGCCCGGGAGCGCCGGTTCGAAGCCGGCTCAGCCGACCGACAGGTTGACGGCCTTGGGACCCTTGCCGCGCTTATCCGGCTCGGTATCGAACGACACTTTCTGCCCATCCTCGAGGCCGGGAAGACCGGACGCCTGCACAGCTGAAATATGGACGAAAACATCCTTCGCGCCATCATCGGGCGTGATGAAGCCGAAGCCCTTGGCATGATTGAAGAATTTGACGGTGCCGGTCTGCGGCATGGGAAGCTCCTTTGTCCCATAAACTCCAGTCTCGGGCCGGCAAATGCCCGAGTGGAAATTTGTCCTTTATTTTAGCGTCATCGGCAAGAGAAAGTTTTGCGGGCGTCTAAAGCACGTTGCGGCATGCTTCGGGTCTTTGTTTTTATGCAAGTCGTTGCCCAGAACCCGGCCGCTTGGGCGACATCACTGGCCCGCGCCTTCGATAAGGAAAAGGCGCGACGAAGATCGCCGCGCCTTTCAAAATTCAGATCCCTCTCCAGGCCAGGTGCAGGCATGGAGCCTCCGTCGCACGTCTAAGTGACATGCGGCGCGCCGATGGCTCAGGCTGCGCGGAGGTTGACGGCCTTGGGGCCCTTGCCCATGCGGTCCGGCTCGACGTCGAAGGTGACCTTCTGGCCATCAACGAGCGTGCGCAAGCCGGAAGCTTCGATCGCGGAGATATGGACGAACACATCCTTGGCGCCACCATCGGGCGTGATGAAACCGAAGCCTTTGGTCGCGTTGAAGAATTTAACGGTGCCGGTCTGGGCCATTGGGGAAACTCCTTCACCCGTTCAGTCTTTGGTGGTCCCGCCCGCCGCCTGGCGCAAAGGGCAGTTCCCGGTGGTTGCTTCGGCAGTCATGCATTGGCGCATGGTCAAACCCCCCGCCGAAAACGGGGCCGTCAGAGATTCACAGTATCGGGGAAAGGTCGTCCAAAACGTTCCGCTCTCCGGGTCGCAAATGCCCGAACACGGAATTTATCGCACGGAAACGTGATGGTTGCAAGATACCGCCGCGGGCCGCCGTACTGGCGCGTCCCGACGCATCAATCGACTGACCTGAGCATCGATGGGCTCGGCATAGGCTTGCTTGCCGGCCGGGTCATCGGCCAGAACCGGGCCACGAATGGGCCAGATGTCGAGGTGGCCGAGGAGGTCGACGCCGCCTACAGCCCCAGCGCGTTTCCGACTGAAAGGGCTGCAAACGGGGGTTGCATTTGGCAAGGGAATGGCGAGGATCGGCAACCGGGGACGCGATCGTGGGAGATCATCATGAAATATCTGGCGGCAATCTTTTCGCGGCAGGGTTTTGTCATCCTGTTGCTGTCGGCACTTCTTGCCGCCTGCACCGTCGTCGTCGATGAC
>NZ_RZRW01000010.1:0-26963 GCF_003998745.1 Mesorhizobium sp. M7A.F.Ca.US.014.04.1.1
CGATGTGCCCGTAAAGCGTGCTGGCGATCAGCGACTGCGTGAAGGTCGCCGGGCCACCGGTCTCGACGACGAGATCGATGCCGCCGGTCTGGTCGCGGACGGCCGCGCCCCATTGCGGCATATCCGATGTCGAAATCACCAGGTCGGCGCCCAGCGCCCGCAGCCTGTCGGCTTTCTCGCCGCGCGAGGTGACGGCGGCGACATGGCAGCCGAGCAGCTTGCCGAACTGCAATGCAAAGAGGGAGACGCCGCCCGAGCCGATGACCAGAACCCATTGGCCGGGCTTCGGAATTCCGGCGCCCGTCACCGCATTCCAGGCGGTCAGGCCGGCGCAGGTCAGCGTTGCGGCCTCTTGCCAGTCGAGATGATCGGGCAGCCGCACCGCCCATTGTTCGTCGAGAACCGCATATTCCGCCAGCATGCCGTCCAGCGTGCAGCCGAGCTGGTCGACGAGCCCGGCATGGATGCGGCCGTCGATCCAGCGCGCGAAATAGCTGCCGGTGACACGGTCGCCGACGGCAAAGCGGGTGACGGCAGCGCCGACGGCTACAATCTCACCAGCCCCGTCGCTCAGCGGCACGACGCCCTGGCGCGGCGTCAGCGGATAGGCGCCGTTGAGGATCATCGTGTCGCGCCGGTTGAGCGAGGTGGCGCGAATGCGCACCACGATCTCGTGCGCTCCCGGCTCCGGTCGCGCCTCGTCCCGCAGCACCAGGCTTTCGATTCCGCCGGTCCCTTCAAGGCGATAGCTGCGCATTTCGAACCTCAAATATATAGACTGATCTACATATTATGTAGACCGATTGTCATATTTTGCGCAAGGCCTATAATGATCTCTCCTGACAGAGGTTGACATGGCCAACGACACCCGCACCCGCATACTCGAGACGACTGGGCTGCTGCTCAGGCAGCGCGGCTATCACGGCACCTCGCTCAACGACATATTGAGCGCCAGCGGCGCACCGCGGGGCTCGCTGTATTTTCATTTTCCCGGCGGCAAGGACCAATTGGTCATCGAGGTGACGCGCGCCAGCGTTGCCGACGTGACGGAGAGGCTGGGCGAAGCGCTGGCCGCCGAAAAGGATCCGGCGGTAGCCGTCCATCATATCTACCAGTCGGTGGGGCGCATGCTGGAAGACAACCAGTTTTCACTCGGCTGTCCGATCGCGCCTGTCGTGCTGGACTCGCCCACCGACGTGCCGGAACTGGCGGAGTTGTGCCGCTCGGCCTTCGAACAGTGGATAGGCCTGCTGCGGGACGCCTTCGTCAGGGCAGGGGTGCCCGCGCGCCGCGCGCATGCATTGGCACTGCTGGTCGAATCGTCACTGGAAGGGCTGATGGTGATCGCCCGCGCCACAAGCGACCGCGCCCCGGTACAGGCCGTGGCCGATGAGGTGGCGGCGTTGATCGAAGCCGCGGTGCTTGATGGAGCAGGCCGCAATCGCGACGCGGCGATTTCCGCGGTCGGGATATCCTCACCGGGGACCTAACGTTGCGACCGCGCCTGATGTGGTCAACGCGGCAAAGACCCAGCGTATTCCAGCCATGCAGCCGAAGGCAGTGGGCTTTTTGCGCAGCTAATCCACAATGTCTTTGCGAGCAGCTGAAGCAAGGAAGGCCGAGCGTGTCTGTCCACGTTCACGCGCCGTCGCATCGATAGCTTCGAGCAGGCCCAGATCGGAAGATACGTTGATCCGCGTCGTTGATCCGCGATCACGGATCAACGGAATGACAGTCGTCATGGCGCCGTCGCGATCCTCCGCCAGTTCGGGATCGCTCATGATGGCATCGAAGTCGCGCGGCGGCGGAACTGGATCGCCATCCCCTTCCAGCATCCGGACATGGCCCGACAGCGCCTCTACGCCGTTGCGTACGGCTTCGTCGATCGTAACTCCGGCCGAGATGCAGCCAGGCATGTCGGGGAAGCTCACACCGTAGATGCTGTCCGGGTCTTTGTGGATGAAGGCAATGTAACGCAAGCTTCTCACTTTTGGTTCAGGAGGCCCGCCTGCTTCAACAAAGCGGACGGTTCCTGTCGGTATATCCCTTACGCGGATGTGGAATTGTAACGCGACCTGTAGACGACAGCCAACACCCGTTCTGACGCGTCCTAAAAGAACGAAAAAGGGCGGCATCGCTGCCGCCCTTTCCGTAAGCTTAGCCAGGTTGGCTGGATTAGAAATCCATGCCGCCCATGCCGCCCATGCCGCCGCCGCCCATGCCGCCAGGCATGCCGCCGCCAGCCGACTCCTTCTTCGGAGCCTCCGCGATCATGGCTTCGGTGGTGACCAGCAGGCCGGCGACCGAGGCCGCGTCCTGAAGAGCCGTACGGACAACCTTGACCGGATCGACGATACCCATGGCGATCATGTCGCCATACTCGCCGGTCTGGGCGTTGTAGCCGAAGGTCGCGCCCTTGTTCTCAAGGATCTTGCCGGCAACGATCGATGCTTCCGCACCGGCGTTGGCCGCGATCTGGCGGGCCGGAGCCTGCAGCGCACGACGAACGATGTTGATGCCGGCGGCCTGGTCGGCATTGACGCCGGTGGCCTTGATGTTGGCCGAAGCGCGCAGCAGCGCGACGCCACCACCAGCAACGATGCCTTCTTCCACGGCCGCGCGGGTCGCGTTGAGGGCGTCATCGACGCGGTCCTTCTTTTCCTTGACTTCGACTTCCGTCGCACCGCCGACGCGGATCACCGCAACGCCGCCGGCGAGCTTCGCCAGACGTTCCTGCAGCTTCTCCTTGTCGTAGTCCGAAGTGGTCTCTTCGATCTGCTGCTTGATCTGGGCAACGCGGCCCTGGATCTCGGCCTTCTTGCCGGCGCCGTCGACGATGGTGGTGTTCTCCTTGGAGATCGACACCTTCTTGGCGCGGCCGAGCATGTTGAGGCCGACGTTCTCGAGCTTGATGCCGAGGTCTTCCGAGATGACCTGGCCACCGGTGAGGATGGCGATGTCTTCCAGCATGGCCTTGCGGCGATCACCGAAGCCCGGCGCCTTGACGGCGGCGATCTTCAGGCCGCCACGCAGCTTGTTGACGACCAGCGTGGCCAGAGCCTCGCCTTCGACGTCTTCCGAGATGATGAGCAGCGGCTTCGAGGTCTGCACGACGGCTTCGAGAACCGGCAGCATGGCCTGGAGGTTGGACAGCTTCTTCTCGTGCAGGAGGATGTAGACGTCCTCGAGCTCGGCAACCATCTTGTCGGCGTTGGTGACGAAGTAGGGCGAGAGATAGCCGCGGTCGAACTGCATGCCTTCGACGACTTCGAGTTCGGTCTCGGCGGTCTTGGCTTCCTCAACCGTGATGACGCCTTCGTTGCCGACCTTCTGCATCGCTTCGGCGATCATCTTGCCGACCGAAGCATCGCCGTTGCCGGCGATGGTGCCGACCTGGGCAACCTCTTCGGAGGTCTTGATCTTCTTGGCGTTCTTGATCAGGGTCGCAACGACGTCGGTTACCGCGAGGTCGATGCCGCGCTTCAGGTCCATCGGGTTCATGCCGGCGGCAACGGCCTTGTGGCCTTCCTGGACGATCGACTGCGCCAGAACGGTCGCGGTCGTGGTGCCGTCGCCGGCGATGTCGTTGGTCTTCGAAGCAACTTCGCGGACCATCTGCGCGCCCATGTTTTCGAACTTGTCCTCAAGCTCGATTTCCTTGGCGACGGTGACGCCGTCCTTGGTGATGCGCGGGGCGCCGAACGACTTGTCGATGACCACGTTGCGGCCCTTGGGGCCGAGCGTGACCTTCACCGCGTCAGCGAGGATGTTGACACCGCGCAGCATGCGCTCGCGGGCATCGCGGGAGAATTTTACGTCTTTGGCAGCCATTTTTAGCTCCTGGCAGGGGCTTCAATCGAGCCCGGGAATTCAGTTGACGAAAGGGCCTGATATGAGCCGATGATGCCCATGATGTCGGATTCCTTCATGATCAGAAGGTCTTCGCCATTGAGCTTGACTTCCGTGCCCGACCACTTGCTGAACAGGATGCGGTCGCCGGCCTTGACGTCCAGCGGGACCAGCTTGCCAGCTTCGTCACGAGCGCCGAAGCCGACAGCGATGATCTCGCCTTCCTGCGGCTTTTCCTTTGCCGTGTCGGGGATGATGATCCCGCCAGCGGTCTTGGATTCGGATTCGACCCGGCGAACGACCACGCGGTCATGCAGCGGGCGGAACTTCGACTTTGCCATTTTCGGATTTTTCCCTGGTGCGCTGTTGAGGGGTTTTTGTTAGCACTCGCGATGGACGAGTGCTAACGCGATAGTGAGGTAGGCTGTAAGCGGGCACTCGTCAAGACGGACGAGGGCAGGCGAGGAGCTCTGGCCCCCTCCCCGGTGGAACCCAACGCATACGCGGCATCCGCGTTGATGGCTGCGAGCCCCACATTTCCATTGAATTCGGCGTCATGACGCCAACTTGCTCGCGCCGCTTCCAAGTCGTCAGTCGTGCTGCCGTCAGCACGAACATAGGGCTGCGCTTCACTTCCCGTCGAAGCCGCGGCAAGCAGCGTCGCCGTCAGCACGCTCCTTTGCAGATGCTTGCCAAAGGTGGACAGTGAGCGCACCTGCGCCGGGCTGTTGGTGCGAACGTAAGACGTCATTGACAACTCCTTTTTGCAAGTCGAGCCCCTTCTCCACCTTCGGCCGCCGTCGACGCGAAGAAGTCCGCATCGCGTTGAAGACGAGCTGCGAAAAAGAGAAAGATGTGTTTGATGGCTGCGGCCCCAACGGTGCCTTCAGATTTGAGATCACTTCCGCCGCGAGCGGCTGAAGCTCCTCGCAACGTCAAATCGAATCTGCTGCCAAGCCTCCAGGAAAGGAGAGCATTGCTCATCTCGCGCTTGTGCATGCAGTCAACCTTCGATCCGTGTTGCCACATCAAGAGCAAATGCCGTGCCAAAGCTCACTGGGAAGTGAACGCATGGCTCTCCCTGAAAACCTCACAAATCCAGCATGGTCAATTGTGCGGAACCCGACATGCGTCTTCTGCCACTGTCAGCTTTCGGACAGGCATGACGCGTTTCGCGCCGACCACCGGTCGATCGGTTTTGGGGCCGGTCTGTTCGCCTCATAAGAGCGCGTTACATTGCGTAGCGGTTTCCCGAGCGCCGCCACATGACACTGGACCTGCAGGTAGCACCGGCTTCTCATCCAGCCTTACTTTGGCCCCCTCGCGTATCAAATTCCCGCTGGCGAGCCCTGCTTTCATAGATCGCACCATGCCGGATGTCTGCTCTGGCGCCCGACCCGCTGGCACGATCTCGATCCGGCATAAGGGCGCAGCATCTTTGCAGGCCGTTTCATCCCGGCGTCCTGCTTGGCTGACAGACCGCACTTGGCGAGCGGTCTCCATGCTCTCTCCAAGGACCATCCCTGCGGCTGGCTTGTCGACCTATGGGCGGGTCCGGCCGCCCGAAACCCTCGCGCCATCAGCTTTTTTCCCCGCCGCCTGCGGCGGCTTCCTCGCGCCGCTTCGCTCACAAAAAAGCTGCCCGCTCGGGTCCTTCACTGTCGCTGCGGCCCTGTCGGATTCAGGCGGTCCTGACGCGCCCATTACGGTGCGCCATCGCAGGGGATGGTCCCCGGCGAAACCACAAAAGGAGACTTCGAAATGACCGCGATCGGTTACGTCAACAAGCAGGAAAACGGCGCCTACAAGGGCCAGTTCAAGACGCTCAGCGTCCGCGCCGACATCGATATCGTCCCCAACCAGGCCAAGAGCGCCGATAACCATCCCGACTTCCGGGTGCTTACGCAAGGGGTCGAAGTCGGCGCTGGCTGGATCCGCACCGGCGAGACTTCCGGCAAGGATTATGTGAGCCTGTCGATTGCAGCGCCGGAGTTCGGACCGCGCAAGCTCTACGCCAATCTCGGCCGAGCCGCCGGCCAGGACGATCACGACACCTACGCCATCATCTGGAACCCGGCCGACTGACCGGCCGAGATAAGAGCCTCGCGCCGCAGCCCCGGCGCGGGGCTCATTCCCAGGAGTTCCACCCAAACCCCGTCCGCCCTAAAGGGCGGCGAAAACTCTCCCCCGACTCTTCGCCCGTCCCCGAGACGATCTCCCTCGCCCATCCTCGCCCTCGCTTGTCCGAAGCGAAACGAGGATCATCATGGACGACGAAAACGAACGCGCGGCCCGCGCGAAAAAGGGCAGCCCGTTTCTCAGCACAGCCCAAGCCGCCTTCTATATCGGGCTCTCCCAGCGCACGCTCGAAAAGATGCGGCTCAAGGGCGGCGGCCCGAAATTCCGCAAGCACGGCCGCTATGTCCGCTATCACATCGACGAACTCGACCATTGGTCGAAAGGACACCCGCAGCACTCCATCGCCGGCGATGGCAAGGCCGGTTCCGGCCAGGGCGGCACGGGAGGCCGTTCATGAGGCGGCGCCCTTCCATCCATCTGATCGGCAGCCGCCTGAGGCGTGTTCGAGCCCGTAAGACGGTCGCCTTGGCCGCGGCCGGTCTCGGTCTTTTGGGCTTCACGGCGCTGGGAAAGCCCGCCCCTTGGCTGGTCTGGAACGCCTCGGCCAGCGCGCCGATCGGCCTTTACCGCATCGCTGCGGGAGCGCTGGCGCGTGGCGATCTCGTGCTCGTGCGCCCGCCTGAATACGCGGCGTATCTCGCCGCCGAGCGCAGCTATCTGCCTCGCAATGTGCCGCTGGCAAAACGTCTTGCAGCGCTGCCGGACGATAATGTCTGCGCCTTCAATGACGCCATCATCATCGGCGGCGACATCGTCGCGCGCCGGCTCAAAATCGACGCCGAAGGCCGACCTTTGCCATGGTGGAACGGCTGCCGAGCGCTCGGGGATAACGAGGTTTTCCTGCTCGGCAGCGACAAAAACCGCTCCTTCGACAGCCGCTATTTCGGGCCTGTTCCCACTCAAAATGTCATCGGGAGGCTCGTACCACTATGGACCGAGTGACCCTCCTCTTGTTGGGCATGATCGCCATTGCGCCATGCGCCTGTTCCGCCTCGACCGGCGCTGAGCCGGTCGCCATCTCCCAAAGTCCGCAGCTGCGAAAGTGGCAGACGTTGGTATCGGAAGCAAGCCGGCGCTTCCATATTCCCCAAGCCTGGATCTATGCCGTCATGGCTGCCGAAAGCGGCGGCAAGACAATGCGCGGCGGCCGCCCCATCACCTCCCCCGCTGGCGCCATGGGCCTCATGCAGGTGATGCCCGGCACCTATGAAGAGATGCGGGTCGAACACGGCCTTGGGCCTAACCCCCACGATCCGCGCGACAATATCCTGGCCGGCACGGCCTATCTCAGTGCCATGTATGACCGCTTCGGATTTCCTGGCCTGTTTGGCGCCTACAATGCCGGTCCCGAGCGCTACGACGAGCATTTGAAGCGTGGCAAACCGCTGCCAGAAGAGACCGTCGAGTACCTCGACCAACTCAAGGCGGCCGGAGTTTCGGCGGCCGACATCGAGGCGTTCGAAAGCCAATCTGTCGCTCCAAAGGCGCAAATCGCTCCTCTCGGACGGTCGCTGTTCTTCATTCATGACGGTGTTCACTCAGGCGTGCGAAACGGCGATCTCTTCGTGCCGCTCGGCAAGGACGGCGCGCAGCCGAAGGAGCCGGTGCGTTAGCCATGGCGGACGGGGGCGCGTCTGGCGGGGCTGGGCGCGGAAGGCAAGATAAAGGTACCGCCTCCAGGAGGCGGTTAAATCTTTGTCTGCACATCGTTTTTCCGGGAGGCTGCCGCCGGTGCCAAGAGGGTTTGACGTGTAAGTGTCTGATTTTGCTTGATATGTCTGGGAGGCTCGCATTAAGGATGACGAGTTCAGGCCGAAGCTCGGCAAAATCGGGTCGCGCGGCTCGAAGGCCGGCAAACGCTATGCCGGCCAGGTTCGTGCGGCGATCAGCCGGGCTGGCGGCCGGCCGCAACGCGGTGGTCGCTTCACAGGAAGCCGGACAGGGCGCGGCGGGGCGGCCGCCGCACTGCTGAAATCGCGCGACCGGTATGCCGCCTTCCGCCAGCGCCGGGTGATCGTCAAGGCGCGGGTCGTCAAGCTCGCCGGCAAGGGCGCGGACGGGGCGCGTGCCCATCTACGCTATCTTCAGCGCGACGGGGTCACCCGCGAAGGTGAACCTGGCGAGCTCTACGGCGCCGACAGCGGCCGCGTCGACGGCAAGGCGTTCATCGATCGCGCGGACGGCGACCGCCATCAGTTCCGCTTCATCGTCGCTGCCGAAGACGGCATCGAGTACGACGACCTCAAGGCGCTGACGCGGCGGCTCATGGCGCAGATGCAGGAAGACCTCGGCACGAAGCTCGACTGGGTCGCGGTCGATCATTTCAACACCGGCCACCCGCACAGCCACATCATCGTCCGTGGCAGGGACGACCGTGGCGAGAACCTGGTCATCGCGCGCGAATATATCTCATCTGGCATCCGCGAGCGGGCGGCCGAGCTGGTCAGCCTCGATCTCGGTCCGCGAACCGACCGCGAGATTGAGCTTCGCCTGCGCCGGGAAATGGAGCAGGAACGCTTCACCAGCATCGACCGTCGGCTGCTCAGCATGCGTGATGATGACGGCCTGGTCTCGCCGGGCGGTCCCGACGCCATTCGCCAGACGCTGCACCAGGGACGGCTGCGCAAGCTCGAGCGGATGGGTCTGGCCGCGGAGGTCGGCGCTGGCTCCTGGCGCCTCGACGATGAGCTCGAAGCCACGCTGCGCCGCACCGGCGAACGCGGCGACATCATCAAGACCATGCACCGCGAACTGACCGGCAAGGGGCTTGCCCGCAGGGCCGCCGACTGGGTGATCCACGATCGATCCGGCGAGCCCGTCCAGTCTCTCGTCGGTCGCGTTGTCGCGCGTGGACTGGCCGACGAGATCAATGACCGCCATTACATGATCGTCGACGCCGTCGACGGTAAGAGCCATTGGATCAACATCGGTAGAGGCGAGGCGATGGAAACGATGCCTAATGGCTGCATCGTGCGTGTCGCGCCAAGGAACACCGAGCCGAGGCAGGTCGATCGTACCATCGCCGAAATCGCCGCCGCGCATGGCGGCCGTTACGACGTCGATATGCACCTGAAGCATGACCCATCCGCCACCGAGAGCTTTGCGCGAACGCATGTGCGGCGGCTGGAGGCGATCCGCCGCGCGACCGGCGGCGTTGAGCGAGAGCCGAACGGCACCTGGCTCATCGCGCCGGACCATCTCGATCGCGTCGCGAATTATGAGGGCCAGCGGGCCAGGGCCGAGCCTGTCGTTGCCGACAAGCTCTCCTCAATGGCGCTGGAGCGACAGGTCAGCTTCAACGGCGCCACCTGGCTCGACCGGGAGCTGGTTGCCGATAGACCCGAGCCTTTGCACGGATCCGGCTTCGGCCGCGACGTGAGAGAGGCGCAAGCTCGCCGGCGGCAGTGGCTGATCGCGCAAGGCCTCGCGCATAAAGAACAGGATGGGATCGTCTATCGAGCCAACATGCTTTCGATCCTGCGCCAGCGAGAACTGAACCGTGTTGCTGGCCAACTGTCGGAGGAACTTGGCCTGCCCTATGCCGAAGCGCGATTCGGAGGACGAGTAGAGGGTACGCTCCGCCGCTCCGTCGAGCTTGCCAGCGGAAAATATGCCGTCGTTGAAAAGTCGCGCGAGTTCACGCTGGTGCCATGGCGGCCGGTGCTTGAGCGCCATGTGGGCAAGGAGGTCTCCGGTGTCGTGAGTGGGGAGGGGATTTCATGGACCGTCGGCCGGCAAAGGAGCGGACCTGGTGTTTCGTGAGATGGTGTACAGCTTTTTAGCCAGCGGCGCGGGCAGCCATGCGAGCCCGCGTAGACCTTATGGCCGCACGCCCGCAATCGGTCGCATGGACCTGCCAGGCGGGGCGGCTTTGGAGCGTTCGGACCCGACACGCTGCGTGAGTGGCCAGACTTCGAGCGCTCGAAGATGCGGACTGTTGTCTGCTGGCCGGCGTTATTCCGGCTGGCCTATGACCGCGGCGCAACAGTTCACCGCTGAAGTTGCCACGGGCGAACATCGACAAGAGAAAAAACACCATTGCGCGTTACAAATCGCCGTTGAAAGCGTTTAGGTTGCATGCGCTTCGCCAAGTAAACGGATACCCCAGAAGAGAGCCATGACCACGGCCCGCCATATCGTGACGCTGCTTAAAAGCCACATTGCCGGCGACGAGGATCGTTTCCTCTCTATCGCGATGCAGCTTGCTGCGCATGAGGCACGTCAAGGCCATGGCAAGCTTGCTCAGGAGCTCAAGGATCTGGTCGACGCAGCCAAGAGCAGGGACGCCCGGATTGCCAAGAGCAGTCGGCCGGTTCCCCTTTTTCAGCCAAAGGGCGAACTCGCAGGCCTCCTGCATGTGCGCTATCCGGACCTGCGACTGACGGACATGATTTTGCCGGACAGTCTGCGCTCGCGCCTGCACCGCGTGCTGGGAGAGCAGCGCCAACAAGCAAGCTTGCGCGAGCACGGGCTTGTTCCCCGTCGCAAACTGCTTCTGGTCGGCCCGCCAGGATCAGGCAAGACGATGACCGCATCGGCATTGGCCGGGGAGCTTCATCTGCCCCTTTTCATGATCGTCCTCGATGGTTTGATCACCAAGTTCATGGGAGAGACTGCCGGAAAGCTGCGGCTTGTTTTTGATGCAATGCAGGCGACGCGGGGCGTCTACTTCTTTGACGAATTCGATGCCATCGGCGCGCGTCGAGGCGAACGCCAGGATGTTGGCGAGATTCGGCGCGTGCTGAATTCGTTTCTGCAGTTTCTCGAGCAAGACGACAGCCACAGCCTGATTATTGCGGCAACAAATCATCCCGAGCTGCTCGACAGAGCTTTGTTCCGCCGTTTCGACGATGTCATCGAATACGCCGTGCCCGATCGGCCGATTATCGAGGCGCTGCTTCGGGCTCGACTCGACCGCTTCGACACCAGAGGGCTTGCCTGGAACGAGGCGATCTCTCAGGCAGAGAGACTGTCGCAGGCCGAGATCACCCGCGCGGCCGACGACGCTGCAAAAACCATCATATTGCGGGGGGGGAAGCGGATCACCTCGGAAGCGCTCATCGACGCTCTGAAGGAACGCCGGCAGGCTTCGCTGTCTGAGTAGCGACAGCACAGATCATAATGGCAGACGATTTTCCGCGCGACCGCGCCCATATCCACCTTCGCAACAACGGCATTCGGGAAGCCTATCGGCGGCCCAACCAACTTATACATGCACCGCCGCTGCCGGCGCGTGATCGGGCGTCGCATGCTGCGGCCTTGACGCAATCCATCGAACAAGCGGTCGAAAGTGCACGCCAGCAGATTGCGGCGCGTGACCCCCAGCTGTCGGTCGGCACGCCTGGCTTTTACCTCGAGATCGATCTGCCCATGTCCGGACGGGCGGCCCTCGACCAGTTGGCCGATCGTCGCCAGCACATGGAGCTGGTCGCCGTCCATGAGCCAACTCAACCCGGTGCTCCCATCACAGCGTCGGTGTTCCTGCCGCAAAGCGCGCAAGCCTATTATTTGCGGAAAGTCGAGGCGTATCGAGACGTTGACACTGACCGCGGCAGACCGCGCAACGAGCCGCTCGTCTCCCGCATGGAGACAGTCAGGCTGGCGACTGCACGATCGTTGTTTACCGACCACGACGACCTCTTCCCCCAGGCCGCTGACGAGCAGGTGTGGTGGGAAGTCTGGCTGCGCGACGGTCGCCGCGAGAACTTCGAGCACATTGCCGAAGCCCTGAACATCACTTTGCGCACGCATGCGGTCAGGTTTCCGGAGCGGGTGGTCATGCTGGCACTCGCCAGCACGGCAATGCTCGACCGCATGATTGCGCACAGCGATGTCGTCGCCGAGCTGCGGCGCGCGAAGGATACGCCGTCCTTCTTCATGGGCCTTGGCGGCGCGGAGCAAAGGGACTGGAGCGACGAGCTTCTCGGGCGCGTCAGACCGCCTCAATCCGATATTGCGGTCTGCATTCTCGACAGCGGCGTACGTCGCACCCACCCGTTGATCGAACCCGCACTTGCCGTTGAAGACTGGCACACCGTCAAACCGGCATGGGGCAGCGACGACACACCTGCGTGGAGCGGCCACGGGACGCGAATGGCAGGTGTCGGCCTGTACGGTGATCTGGTCCCGCTCCTGGTCGGAGGCGATCCAGTTCCATTGCCCTTTCGGCTGGAGAGTGTCCGTATCCTTCCGCCAGAAGACGAGGCAAACGATCCAGAACTCTATGGCTCGATCACCGCGGAAGCGATCGCCCGCGCCGAGGTGCAGGCGCCGGAGCGCCGCCGCGCGATCGCAATGGCTGTGACAAGCGCCAGTCCGGCGCGTGGAAGGCCCACATCGTGGTCTGCC
This sequence comes from Mesorhizobium sp. M7A.F.Ca.US.014.04.1.1, assembly GCF_003998745.1. NCBI lineage: Bacteria > Pseudomonadati > Pseudomonadota > Alphaproteobacteria > Hyphomicrobiales > Phyllobacteriaceae > Mesorhizobium > Mesorhizobium sp. M7A.F.Ca.US.014.04.1.1. The sequence goes on from NZ_RZRW01000010.1 coordinate 12,337, forward strand.
GCTATCGACCAACTCTGTTTCGAAGAGGAGCAGCGACGCTTGATCGTTCTCTCTGCCGGCAACATCGGCGATGACCTCATGCCGGCCGAGCATTTGACGCGCAACGATCTGGAAGCAGTCGATGATCCTTCTCAGGCCTGGAATGCGCTGACGGTCGGCGCTTTCACAGAAAAGGTCGATATCATTGACACCGACTTTGCGGGCTACGCTCCGATCGCGCCGGTCGGCGAGCTCTCGCCGCGCAGTCGCACTTCGGTCGTTTGGGACAGGCAGTGGCCGGTGAAGCCCGAGGTCGTCTTCGAAGGCGGCAATCTCGCCCATGACGGTGTGTTGCCTGGCGAGCCGATCGACGATCTGCAGATATTGACCACTTTCTATCGACCCGAACTGCGCCACTTCACCACCCTCGGAGATACGAGCGCGGCAACGGCCCATGCCGCACGGATGGCGGGACTAATTCTATCAGCGCGCCCCGAGCTGTGGCCTGAAACGGTTCGCGCCCTGATCGTCCACTCGGCCGAATGGACTCCGGCGATGCGCGCACGCATCGATGCGTGCAACGGAGCGAAGGGCGAGATCCAGGCGCTCGTGCGGCGCTATGGTTACGGCGTGCCAGATCTTGGGCGCGCGCTTCTGTCAACGGTGAACGACCTCACGCTTATCGTTGAAGATGAGCTTCAGCCTTTCCAGCGCGAGGGCGGCGCGGCTGCCAAAACGCGTGACATGAAGCTGCATCGCCTGCCTTGGCCGAAGGAGCAGCTCGCGGCGCTCGGCGCTGCCCAGGTCGAGCTCCGCGTCACGCTGTCCTATTTCATCGAACCCAACCCCGGTGAACGCGGATGGACCCGCCGGCATCGTTACGCGTCCCATGGTCTTCGGTTCAGAGTAAAGTCAGCGACCGAGACAGTCGACGAATTCCGAGCCCGCATCAATCAGGCCGCTCGGGACGAGGAGGAAGGGGCGCCTGCTGGAGGCGGAGAAGAGTGGCTGCTCGGCACCTTCCGCGATCGCGGCTCGTTGCACGCCGATTTCTGGTCGGGCAGCGCCGCCGATCTCGCCGAGCGTGATGCGATCGGCGTGTTCCCGGTCGGGGGCTGGTGGAAGGAGAAGCCTTACCTGGAACGCGTCGACGCTCTGGCTCGGTACGCCCTGATTGTGACGATGCGGGCGCCTGGGGTCGATGTTGACATCTTCACACCCGTCGAAGCAGCCCTGACTGTCGAGACGTCGGTCGAGACCTGATGCAGCACTGTCCAAATCGGCCAACAACGGAGGTTTGACCAGCCTCTGGTGCCATGGCGGCTGGTGCTGGATCATCACGTCGGCAACAGGGATCATGCGCGGAGGACGATAGGCCGGCAAAGGAGCGGGCCAAGCGTGTGATAATGGCGCCCATGGTCACGCCCACAAGCCGCGCCCCCTGCGTCTACGGAGAGGTGCGCGTCTGTTTAGGCGGCCGAGACATCGCTTACCTGATCAACGCGCTCGCCGTATTTGCGCCTGTAAGCGGCAATGAAATCGTCGTCGCTACAGATGCAGCGGCCGCTGGAGTCCTTGGCCTTCGGATCGTGCAAGTGAGAGCCAAGGGGGCGCAGAAGATTCACCCGAGTGCTCGTCGTCGGGCTCATGGGAAACCCCGCACTATGTTTGACCAAATCCGCGGCAAGCATAATCCCGGCAAGCACCGACTGAAAGGCCATCGGAACCACAGTTCGAACGCGGCGACTTCCTTCGCTAAGCTGGAACACCAGACCGCCGCAGATAGCCTGCTGATAAAAGGAGCGCAGGGGCTGGCCGACAAACGGGGCTAGCGGTTCAAACGGCACAGCCATCGCTGTAGCCACGCGAACTACAAAGTCGTTGGGAACTCCGGCATTGGTCTGCAGGAGCGTTTTCACCTGCTCGTGTGCTTCCGGTATTCCGAGTTCCTCGGCAATCAGCTGGTGCTCGTCCTTGGATTTTCCGGATGGCAGGTACATGCAACAAAGGCAAGCCTGGCCGTCATCGAAACCATGCCGGGAGATACCGAGATCGTGCTCCTGCGTCCAAGCGTTTGCGATCCATCGCGGCAGTGCACCTTGGACAGCCAGACGGTCGGCGGCGGTGTCAAGCGCCACACCCACTTGGTCGAAGACCCAATTGCCCCGGCGCGCAACATATTCTGCCCACGTCAGAGGGTGCGCCTCGACCTCAAGGGCAGTCGATCTAAGGGCGGTGGCTGCAAGAACCGCTTTGGACATACCAATCTCCGCCTGGCCAGCCAATGCGTAGCGCTGCAGGTTTGAGAGTTCGATCGCTTCGTGATCGATTACATGCAGACGACCTTTGAGATCGGGTTGTCTCGCTAGCGCCCAAAGCGAGCCATGGCCTATCGCACCGAGCCCAACGAGGTGGGTTTCGCCAAGGTCGACTGGGAAGTCGATCGGGCCAGGCTCTCCGGCTTTGGTCTTGTCGTAGCTGCATAGCGAGAGGTCGATGGTTTCGTCCAACTCGGCGCCGGTCAACTGGGCAGCGAAGATAGTTCGAAAGACGTTGGCGGCGCCGAAGCAACTGGCGGCGCCAGCTCCATAAGGCAGCAGACTTGGGCCAGAGCCCACCGGGTCCGTACGCGACAGCTTTGCCGCCCAACCGTCCGATCCCACGAAAAAGATCGGGCACCGGAGTGATGGGCGCGTTACCCCTGCAACGACGCAGACGGTGGCAGACTTGCCGGAACGCCGGATGCCGACTTTTGGATTGATCGACTTTGCCAAGCGCTCCAGCGCTTGGGCTTGAGAGCTCGCCGCGCTGTCCAGCGGGAGTATCGCCAGAACCGGGTAGAGCCTAGCGAGCAATCTCACCGCAAGATCTAGTGTCGCCTGGCCTTCGGCGCAGGAAGCGGCCTGATGGTCGAAGGCGACTGCCACGACCTGCTTTTCAAGAGCTGCTTTGAAGTCTCCCAGATGAAAATCGGCCAGGACCTGAGATGCCGCCGTGGCGGCGCGATCGATGAAGTTAGCGAATGCCATTGTTCAACTCGATATCATGATCATTCGCGACAGTGCCGCGGGAGGGAGCGCATTCCATTTGGCCTTTTCGTCAAGCCGATAGGCGGCGACCCGAGCAAAATCGAAAGGCTCGCGGGCGAAATTCGGCACTACCAGCGACAGACACCCAACCGTGGTAGCAACCGCATAAGCGTCGTCCGTCGTCGAATGGTAGGCGCGGCCCGGATGGCTGTGAATCTGGGCCAAGAGTTTCAGGCCGCTTTTGTAGAGCCAGACATTGAGCCGGTGCAGTTCTTCGGCCGCAACGATCACGCAAACGCCATCGTTTGTCCGAATGTGACGCTGCGCCGGGATAACCGTCTCTGTTACGGCAAAGTGCCGCTCTTGCTGAACGCCGACCCAGAGCGCCATCCCCTCATTGCCCTCGCGACCAACTGAGCGCAGATGCCCATGCGTGGTCGAGATGCAGCCGCGCGGGAGAGTCACGATCGTTACATCTCTCAAACCAGTCATTCTTGTATCGCCTGAGGGGATACCACCATTCCTACGATTGTCGGTTGGAGTTGAATCTGCAACTGCTCTATAGGAACGATTCCGTACTTGATGATCTTGTCCAGGATGAAGGCCAAACAGCCTTCGCCAGAACCCCGATGAAGCAGCCATGGATCACCTGAATGGGCTGGATTGTCGTGGTATTCCCGGACGCCCGCCATGCACAGGAATGGTTCGTCCTCGGGACTGTTGGCCTGGATGAAGTCCGTCAGCGGCACGGCGTTCTGCTGGATGAGAGCTCCTATCATCTCCGGCGGCGTTCCGGGCAGCGGCGGACGTCTAAGCATTTTCAGGTATAGATCTTTCCGGGCAATCGGATGACGCGTAAACGGATCGACGAAGACCACGGACGGTGGTCTTAAGTCGTAGTCGGTGAAGTCGACCTCGCTCGCTGCGCTGACCACCCGTGGCTTTAACTTGGGGCTGGCGAAAATGAAGAAAGCGCGCGGAAAGGTCGCCTCGATCAAGAAGCAGCCCTGAGCCCGATAGACATCAGCATATGGCCGGAACCGGCCGATCTCCCGATCAAACTTCGCTCGGGAGACCTCCGGATCCACACTTTGGTGTTTAGGCACCTGCGACGCCCGCCTTCAGGCTGAGGAACAGGGTCACAGTATTCGGGAAACCGAAGTCGCCAAGCTTCTTGTCGACATCGAGCAAGTTGCCGGCCTCATCCTTGAATTCCCAATTCTCGGCTGGTTGGGCGACATTCTGCGTGTTCTCAAGGGCTTTGGTACGAATGACGTGAAGCGGCTGGTTGGGATTGGCTTCGACCTGCGTGGGCTGGCCGTTCACCACCACCGTGATCTCGATCTTGCCCGGTCCGCCGCCGTGATTATCGCCCTTACCCGAATCCTTCGACATTGTCCTACTCCTGTGGCTTGCCAACCGCCCCACGCCCTGGCGCCCACCTGCGAGTGAGACCGGCGGTCTTCAATCGTTCACCCGGCGCCACGGCCGCGAGTACGCGAAAGACAGGGGATAAGCTACCGAATCGGTGCTTGCCTTCTTTTATGGGTGACTTGAGCCGCAAGTAAATGGTCTCAAATTGCTCCTCACAACTATAATCGATTAGAGCAATGCAAAAATATTGGCGACACGCCTATTCATCTGCTCTCTCACTCGCCTGCTCCGTGCTTGGCAAGGGGAGCTTTGACTGCGTCACGCGTCCCCCAAGCAGCCGATTGCGCCGGCAGCGCCGTAGGAACCGTCGTTCAGAGTCTTCACCACTCAAGCAGCCGCATGGATGCAGCCGACGCTCGTCTCCACAAACAGCGCAAGTGGTGCCTTGTTGGATAAGGTCGCCTCGTCCCTGGTGCAGCATCTGTCGGAACGGGTCCGCTGCGAGACCATGCCTCATCATCGCGCATGCGCAGCAGCCGGCGGTCGATGCTCGTAAGGCGTTCTGCTCATTTCGTGGCGAAGGCGCTGCTCGACTCGCGGACATATGCGGGCACCGAGGCGGAGGCTGACCAGTCGGCGCCGCGTTCGCGGATGTCGCTTGCAATGTGCTCGCGTGCGTTTGCCGCCGGCGACCTTGCCGTCCTCGCCTGCTATGGCGAGCCGGCGCAAGCGGATTGCTCGATACTGCCGGCGAGGCTGCGGGCCGGTCCTAACGGCCGTTCACAAGAGCTTGCATCAGCAACTGGCAATCGGATCGATAACTTCGCGATCGCCGTTATGGCGCGGAGATGCGGTCTCGCCGGGTTGTGGCTGGCGCTTCGTTGTGGGCGGCGCGTCGTAGCCGAGGGAGCAGGGGCGGCGCCATGATCCAGACCGAACGCGCGCTGCAGCAGGTGCTTGAGTGGGGGCGTGCCCTGACCGGTTTCGCGGATGAGCATGCTGAGGAAGCGGTAAGGGGCGGCCAGTATATCCTGCAACGCATTCACCCGAGCCTGCGCGACACCAGCGCCCGCACCGGCCGCGATCCGCAGGACGAAACGCTGATCGTGGCGTTCTATCGCGAACTGGCGCTGCTGTTCTGGCTAGACGATTGCAACGACGTTGGCCTGATCGCGCCGGAGCAGCTCGCCGCCCTGGAGCAGGCGCTGGGGCACGGCGTACCGTGCGTGCTCTCCGGATTCGAGGGCTGCGCTCAGCTGCGCGCTTCGCTGGCTGCGCTCGCTTACGATCGTCACGACTATGCTCGGCTTCTCGACTATACCCGGTGCTACTGCGCGGCGCTGCGCGCCGGACACGCGCAGGCGGCAGGGGCGCGACGCTGGTCTTACGCCGAGTACCTGCACAACGGCATCGATTCGATCGCTTACGGGACCGTGTTCTGTTGCCTGTCGCTGCTGTGGGGGCTGGACATGGCGACCTTGCGCGCGCGTCCAGCGTTTCGCCAGGTCCTGCGGCTCATCTCAGTGATAGGGCGCCTGCAGAACGATCTGCATGGACGCGACAAGGACAGGTCGGCCGGCGATAACGCGGCGATCCTGCTTCTGCAGCGCTATCCGGCTATGCCTGTGGTTGAGTTCCTCAACGACGAGTTGGCCGGCCATACGCGCATGCTGCACCGGGTGATGGCGGAAGAATGCTTTCCCGCGCCGTGGGGACCGTTGATCGAGGCGATGGCGGCGATCCGCGCGCAGTACTACCAGACTTCGACCAGCCGCTATCGCAGCGACGCTGCAGGGGGAGGCCAGCGTGCGTCGGCCTGGACGCGCCGGAGGCGGCGGCTTGGGCGCGCTGCCGTCGGTTCGATCCGACGCAACGCCGTCGCCCGCTGCTACGGATGGAGCGAGCATGAGCGACACCGCCCTGAGCCGGGGAAGGACGAACATCTGGACATCGTGCTGGATCGGCGAACGGCGCCGGCCACGGTGGCCGCTGGCTGGGAGTACATCCATCTCGAACACTGCGCACTGCCCGAGTTGGACCTGACGCAGATCGACCTGCGCGCCTCGCTGCTGGGCAAGGCTATGCGCGCGCCGCTGCTGATCAGCTCTATGGCCGGCGGCATGCCACGGGCCGAGGCCATCAACCGGCATTTGAGCGAGGCAGCGCAAGCCTTGGGGATCGCCATGTGCGGTTCGCAGCGTGTGAGCCTGCAATCCCGCAACTCCCAGGGGCTAACGCGCGCGCTGCGCCGCCTGGCGCCAGACATTCCCTTGCTGGCCAATATCGGCGCCGCGCAACTGCGGGAGGCCGACGGCCTGGACCTGGCGCGTCGCGCGGTGGACGCGCTGGAGGCCGATGGGCTCATCGTCCATCTCAATCCGCTGCAGGAAGCGGTACAGCCGGAGGGCGACCGCGAACTGGCGCGGCGTCCTGGCGCTGATCGCTGGCGCCGCGCGCATCGTGGGCGTGCCGATGGTGGCCAAGGAAGTGGGGGCGGGCCTGTCCGCCTCGGTGCCTGTGCGCTCGTCGAGGCGGGCGTGGCGGTAATCGATGTCGCCGGCGCCGGCGGCACCAGTTGGGCCGCAGTGGAGGGCGAGCGCGCCCGCAATGCCGCCGACCGTGCAGTGGCGATGTCATTCGCCGATTGGGGGATTCCACCCTGACCAGCGTGCAGGCGGTGCGTCGGGCGCTGCCAACGGTGAAGCTGATCGCGTCGGGCGGGATCCGCGATGGCGTCGACGTGGCCAAGGCCATCCGCCTGGGCGCGGACATCGCCGGGCAGGCGGCCAGCGTGCTGGGCGCGGCGACAGTGTCCACCGGGGCCGTTGTCGCGCATTTCGAGATCGTCATCCGCCAGTTGGCCGTCGCCTGCTTCTGCACGGGCTCGGCTGATCTGGCGGCGTTGCGTCAGGCGCGCTTGTTGCCCTCGTCGCATTTGTCCGCCGGTTGATGTCGGCGTCGTCCGCACGCTAACAGCAGGCTGCTGAAATACCTACGCCAAAGACAGACTATTGATCCCCCTGGCGAGACGGCTCGATTGACGGGAGCGATGTGTTCATGGAGCAGCTGTTCACGATGAAGCGGTTGGAAGATTTCGTTCCAGCCGGTCATCCTGGTGCCCGCACCGGCTGATGATCAATGGAGCGCTGGTGCGGCTAGACGGCATCCTTTCCGGCATGTACGCCTGCAGTGCCAAAGGCGGTCGCCCCAGCGTTGCGCCGGAGAAATTGCTGCGGGCCGTGTGTTGCAGGTGTTCTACAGCGTCCGTCGGAATTGATGCAGCAGGTGCTGCTGTGGCAAGGCCAAGACCCGGGAATGCCGTCAGCTTTGATCAGGCGCTTCGGGCCGTCGGAAACGCGCGAAGAGTCCGGCTTTCGAAAAAGGCCGAACGCCTCAGATAAAGCCAGAACTCCTTGGGTCACCATCAAACCAATTTGACGCCCCGGGACAATTTCGTCCGGCATTGTCCGGTGTGCGACGATGTTGGGGATGCGACATAGGCGGATTGCCGTGTATTTAAACCGCTTTTCCTTTGGCACGCATATTGCGCCCTATCGGTAAACCTCGTCATGGGCCGGCGGCAATCGCTCGGAGATTGTCGAAATAGCACAATGATTTCTGCCGGGGTGACATCCGGCCCGACTAGAGCAGGACCTTTCAGATGATGCAGAAAAGCAAGCGGCCATACTCGCGGGGAAATAGTCGCGTCAGGGCTGCATGGACGCTCTTTCCTGGTTGTTTCGGCGGCGGACGCCAACTCTTCAATCGGCACCCGAACCAGTGCCTGGATGTCCAAGGAGCGCCCCTGTTGCGCGTGCCTGGCTGCACCCGCGTGCTGGCTCTCCTCCAAGGCGACGCTTCGGCGCTGCTGCAGACCGGCGACGAGAACCCAACTTCAAAATTAGCATTCCGAAAACCGAAAGAAGTGAACAGGTATGTCCAGGATCGGCGCTTTGACGCGCGCCGCATGGCGATCGGCAACTCAGACGCTGGCCAAGGGTTCGAAAAGTTTACACCCGACGCTAGCGCCGGCCGATTTCAAGCGCGCACTTACGATCAACGATCGATATGGCGGGCTCACTGTCAATGTCCCCAAAATGCCTTTCTGGCTGACCGGGGGTGAAGCCTTCGTCTACCGCCGGACTAGCCACGGCGAGCAGCAGTTCATGCAGGTCGATGCTGCCACGGGTTTCAAGCGGCCCGCTTTCGATCAGGCGCGTCTGGCGGCAGCGCTAAACAAGGTGAGCCATGAGAGCTATCAAGCCGGCAATCTTCCGTTCGACCGTTTCGAACTGAGTGAGGATGGTCGCAGGCTCGACTTCCAGATTGAAGACACCCGGTGGAGCTGCGACCTTGCAAGCTATGACTGTACCAGCACCACATTCGATGCAAGGAAAGGGGACCGTAGGGAGCTCAGCCACCGCTACACGCCGCCAGCGGAGAACAACCCCGACAAGAGCAACGCGTCGCCCGACGGCAAATGGATCGCCTATATCAAGAACTGCAACGTTTTCCTGCGCAGCGAGGACGGATTGCAGGATGTTCCTCTGAGCCGGGACGGAGCCGAAGGCAATTGCTACGTCTTTTCGACGCTGAGCTGGTCGCCGGACTCGCGCCACCTCGCCGCTTACCTTGTTCGCCCCGGCTATAGGCGAGAGGTCCGCTACCTCAATTCTTCGACGGACCAGTTGGAGCGGGAATATTCAACAAAATTCTATCCCAGGCCGGGCGATGTCCTTCCGCTGCCCCAGCCAGTCCTGTTCGACATTGCCGGCCGGCGCCAGATCGTGATTGACGGTGCCCTCTTCTCGAACGTCTTCGAACTTTCCCCTCTCCGGTGGTGGGCGGACAGCCGCGGCTTCACTTTCGAATATAACCAGCGCGGGCATCAGCTTTATCGCCTGGTCGAGGTAGACGCCGCCTCGGGCCGCGGGCGCTCCCTGATCGATGAGACCAGCGAGACATTCGTTGATTATTTGCCGCTGGGGCATGGCCAGGAGGATGCCGGAAAAATCTTCCGTTACGATGTCGATGACGGGAAGGAGATCATCTGGGCATCAGAGCGCGACGGGTATGAGCATTTGTATCTTTTCAACGGCCGGACAGGCGCGCTCGAAAACCAGATCACGCGAGGTGAGTGGGTCGTCCGGAGGGTCAACCATGTCGATCCGGTCAAGCGTCAGATCTGGTTCGAGGCGAGCGGGATGAACTCGCAGGAGGACCCCTATTGGGTCCATGCTTACCGCATCGGCTTTGACGGCAAGGGACTGACTGCACTGACGCCCGAACCGGCCAACCACCATATCGAGTTCTCGCCTGACAGGCGCTATTATGTCGATCTCTGGTCACGCATCGATCTGCCCCCGCGCATGGCACTCTACCGCGCCAGCGACAATGCCAAGCTCCAGCAGATCGAGACGGCCGACATTTCTGAGCTCGTCGCCGCAGGCTGGCAGCCGCCGCTCAGTTTCCATTCCAAGGGGCGCGACGGCAAAACTGACATCTGGGGCGTGCTCCACCTGCCAGCCAACTTCGACCCGACGAAGAAATACCCGGTTGTGGAGAATATCTATGCTGGACCCCACGGCTCCTTCGTCCCAAAATCCTTCTCGCGGTGGACAGAGCCGCTCACGCAGCTGGGCTTCGTCGTTGCTCAGATCGACGGCATGGGCACCAACAACCGCTCCCGCGCCTTCCATGATGTTGCTTGGAAGAATCTGAAGGACGCAGGATTTCCCGATCGCATTCTGTGGCACAAGGCGGCGGCCGCGCAATATCCATGGTACGACATATCCAACGTCGGCATTTTTGGCGCATCCGCCGGCGGCCAGAGTGCAGTCAGCGCGCTGCTCTTTCACCCCGATTTCTACAAGGTCGCCGTCGCCAAAAACGGCTGCTTCGACAACAGGATAGACAAGACCTGGTGGAACGAACTTTGGATGGGGTGGCCGGTCGGCATTGAATATTCGCAATCCTCCGCCGTTGACAATGCTCACAGGCTGCAGGGCAAGCTGATGATCGCGGTCGGCGAAATGGATGATAATGTCGATCCGTTTTGCTCGTTCCAGCTTGCCGATCGACTCATCAAGGCAGGAAAAGATTTTGACATGGTCTACGTTCCTGGTGCCAATCACCATACTCTAGGCACCTACACCGAGCGCAAACTCCTAGACTTCTTCGTTCGCAACATTCTCGGTCAGACCCCGCCCGACTGGAACACCAAACCGATCGAGCTGGAATAGCTTGTGGCTCTTGCAATTGTTAGCTCGCCTTATCAGCTGTAATCAGGGCGAGGCGCGAGCAAATCTGCACCGAAGGACGATCGTGGAGTCTAGGACTTGCGCTGCGTATTGAGGATCGGCTCGCCGCGACGTTGGTCTGAGCAAACTGCTTGATAGGCACGCCTGCAGACCGCGTGTGTGCGATTGCAAGATCCCCTATCAGCCTGGTGTGAAGCGTTCAGGGGAAAAGCCGCACCCAACGCCGCTTCCGCTCGCCGTAACGCTACGGCGGTGCGGCCCACCGATCCGCTCGACGAGCATTGGAACACATAGGTCCCCGAACGGACGATTGCCTTGGCAATAGAAGACCCTCGTCGGTCATCGCCGCTGTGGGTGGCAGCCCGTCGGTCTGGAGCTGCCACGATTCTCATCCTCGCGTCACATATGAGCTGAAGCTTTCCGGATCGGGTATCCAATCGGCATCCAGTTGCTCGGCGATATGGTTGAATTCTGCCCTCAGGACAAGAGTGAGTAGAGCAGCCCCGCTACGAAAATCCCATCCTGGTTCGTTTGACGCATCGACTATTCAGATTGATTGGCGTGATACCCGGCGCGGCCGCAACACGCGAGGCCGTCAACCGCTGAGCAGAAAACCAGCCTTCGCCTTCCGCGGCGGCGGACCTCGTCAGCCTCTCGAAAGCTTGCCTGAGTAGGTTGCTCATGTGATCTGTGGAAGTGAGGATAGCGTGCACCCGTACAAACTAGACATTCATCGTGGCAGCTTGGCTGCAGGTGCAGCACGCCGTACCGCACGAGCAAGCGGACAGGCCGGCCAAGCCGGTTTTGAGCAGCACTTGGGCGAACTGCAGGCGGCGGACGAGTTGATGGGTGCGCTAGGCGAGGAGGTCCTCGTCAATGGCTCGCATGGTAAAGGTGAGTTGAGACCAACGAAGAGGCAGAGGATCCAAAGCAATCTGCAGCATGCTGTCACTGAGCGGCAACCAGGTGAGGTTGGCAACTCAGGCGCTCGCGTGATGATGCAACTCCCCACCGATCAGGTGGGTACATCGGAACGGGAGGCGCAACTTGTGATGCAGGGGGACGAGCACGAATACACCCCAGCACCGCATCTCGACGGGTCGATGCCCTCGACAGTGCAGCCGGATCGTCCAATTGTGGTCCCCGACGGTGCCGACAAGCGTCCTGTTTATTCCAACGATGCCACCGCCATCGAAGGGCTGAAGTCAGCACTCCTTGCGGGTAAAGCCAGGCCGGACACGGTCACTCGCAGCACAAATTCTCTTTTCGGCTTTAGTCGTTGGCTCTTTCAAAACAACAAGCCAGGGCTTGCTGCTCGGCTTTACCATCCGTCGCTGAGCCAGGATCTCGAGGAGTACGAGAGTAGGGGTGGTTCCTCCACCGTGGCTGGCGCACTGCGTCAATTGATGAAGTCGATGGGCGGAGCCGGCCCGATTGTGGGTCGCGCTGTCCTGAACCCCCATCCTGACGACGCCGCGCTCACCAGACATTTCAGATCCGCGAGCGGCTACGCAACTGCTCTTAACCATTTCAGTCATTACCTACGTCAAAATGACAAGCTCGGAATTGCGGGTCGCATTTACGATAAATCGCTGGATAAAGATGTTGAGAGCTACAAGGCCGCCTCCTCTAATGGTGGAGCTCCGATCGAATCTGCGCTGGTTTATCTCCGCAAGAACCCGCCGCGCGTTATACTCGGGAATCATCTGGAAAACGCGGTCAGCATGGAGGCTCGTCCCCGTGGCGACGCTGCTCAGCATACCGCACCACAGCAGGGATTCGATTGGCCAGAGGAGCTCCTGCCGGTAGGTTATAAGGAGGGCACCGATCTACCATTGTCTCTCGCCCCAACCGCGCACCAACACCAAGCGCCCGACTTTGGAGAGGCCGTCCCTCACTTGAACTGGCGCCACGGCGACCAGGGCGCCCCGGAGGAGCTGGTAGCTGCACGGGACAGGAGCAGCCCGCTGCCAAGCGAGGCGGTGCCACATAAATCTGGACGGGGACTCGCTACGCAGCCCAGATTGTGGGCGGAGAAATCCGCCTCGCCAGAGCTCTTTCGACGGCGGGCGGAGCAGGCTCTGCCGGCGTCCGCCAGAGGTGTGGAGACATCCTCCGCGGTTGATGAAGCCGCGCAGGCCGCTCGCCAAGCTTTGGCTTGGTTGCAGCAGGAGATGGAGGGGATCGAACCGATGCAGGATCCTCATGAGGTGGCTACACCGGAATGTGAGGCGCAGCTCGTCAGGCAGAGGGATGAGCACGAATCCACCCCAGCACCGCATCCCGGAGGTGGTGGGTCGATGCCCTCGACAGTGCAGCCGGATCGTCCAATTGTAGTCCCCGACGGTGCCGACAAGCGTCCTGTCTATTCCAACGATGCGACCGCTATCGAAGGGCTGAGGGCAGCATTCCACGCGGGTAAGGCCAAAGCGAACACGGTCACTTACAATGTAAATTCTCTTTTCGGCTTTAGTCGGTGGCTCCTTCAAAACAACAAGCCAGGGTTTGCTGCTCGGCTTTACCATTCGTCGCTGGATCAGGATCTCAAGGAGTACGAGAGTACGGGTGGTTCCTCCACCGTGGCTGGCGCACTGCGTTACCTCAAGAAGTCGACAGGCGGAGCCCCGATTATGGCTCGCCCTGTCGTGATCCCCTATCCTGACGATGCCGAGCTCATTAGAAATTACAGAGCCGCTTCGACCAAGGAGTACCTGGCAGCGCCTGCGACCGGACGGAATCCAGATACCGTGGGCGGCTATACAAATTTTCTTAGACATTTTAGTCAGTACCTGCGTCAAAATAACAAGCTTGGGATTGCGGCTCGGATTCACGACAAATCGCTGGATAAAGATGTTGAGAGCTTCAAGGCTGTCTCCTATGGTAATAGGCTAAGTATCAGTTCTGCATTGGCTCACCTCCGGGATATCCTGCCGCGCATTGTGCTCGGGCGCGAAACTGTCCTTTCTGCTCATCCGGCAGACGCAGTCACCAGGCGCGTTGGGGCCGCTGCTGAAGCTGGGCCAGCGGCACCGGCAAGAGCTCCCCAACCCGCCTCGCCAGCAACCGCTAGGCTGCCAGGCACCTACCGCGGCCTTCCACTGGTTGATGTGACCACACTGACTACCAGTTCCTCTGGGGCTCAGATCGGGGCGCTCGATCCGACAGCCCCGTCCAACGTTGCAACGGGGCGGGTGCTCGGCGCCGCCGAATGGCTGAGCGACGCCCATATCCAGAGAGATTACAATTTGCTGGAGGGGCAACTGCAGGGGATCAATCCGGCGCTCGCTGCCCGGACTCGGCTGGTGGATCCTTCCGTATCCCATCTACTGCGACACACGTCGCCGCAAGACGCTCGAGGCATATTGCAGTCCATCTATAATCAAAACAACGCCACAGCCGACTTCCTGTTCTTGCCAGTGAATAATGGCACGGCTACTAGCCCCGGCACCCATTGGTCGCTGCTGCTCGTTGATCGCCGCGACCCGGAAAGGCGGTTCGCCTATCACTACGACTCCCTCCAGCGAGAGGGATATAACGACGTGCCTGCAAAACAGCTCGCAGGACTGCTGAATGCCACCTTGGCGCCAGCCCCCATGGCCAGACAGACGAACCATTATGATTGCGGCGTATTTGTCCTGGAGGGCACGTGGGCGCTGGTTGAACGATTGGTGAAAGGGCAGCGGCCAGACCACGAGCCGCTGCCCCTCGACAACCTCGTTGCCGATCGGCAGGCGCTGCAAGACCGGCTAAGGAGGCGCTTGCCGCACGAGGAAGAGCCGCGGCAGCTGCTGGAGGATGAACCCGCCTCCCCACCGATGATGGCATTCGAGCCAGGGGAACTGCGGCAACTGTTGGAAGACGAGCCTGCCTCCCCACCAATGATGGCGTTCGAGCCAGGGGAACTGCGGCAACTGTTGGAGGACGAACCTGCCTCCCCACCAATGATGGCGTTCGAGCCAGGGGAACTGCGGCAACTGTTGGAGGA